>CAYMSG010000059.1:0-12322 GCA_964392955.1 uncultured Chitinophagaceae bacterium
TCCGCTGATCACATTCATAGCTGGGCCACCAACGGCCAGGCGGTTCAGGATAATTAATAAGCGTGGCTTGTTCAAACAGGTTAAAGAGTAGCGTTGAGAAGATGATTTGTTTCCACTGCCCGTTTCACATCGGCCATTAATTGTGGATGTTGCATGGCTTCCAGGTGACGTTGGTGATGCAGATCGGTACCAATGAGATCAACCAGTTTGTGCTCAACCAAATAATGTGCTGCATCCTGCACACCCTTTCCATAATAACCACTCAGCGAAAGAAGATTGACCTGCAATAAAACACCCTGGTCTTTAAACCGGTGATACACTTCTTTTCGTGAATGATAATAATTATAGCGCTCCGGGTGCGCCAATACAGGCTGGTATCCTTTCACAATCAGATCAAATAAAATTTTCTTCAGATCAGAAGGCGCCTGCATAAATGATATCTCCACCAACACAAAGTTTTGATGGAACGTAAGCAAGGGCTCATCATTCTTCAAACGGTCTGCAAACAGATCATCAATAAAATATTCTGCTGCTGCCGTTACTTCCACATCAACAGCTTCTTCTTTCAGCTTTGCTGTTAATACCTGGTGCGCAGCAAGAATGGTTTCCCTGCTGTTAGGATACAGATCGGGATAAATATGTGGCGTAGTGATGAACTTACGATAACCCAGTTCCATCATTTTTTTTATATAACCAACAGAGGTGGCTGCATCCGGCGAACCATCATCAATCCCCGGCAGGAGATGCGAATGCATATCAACACCTAACGCACTGAAATCAATCATTGCGTTATGCGTGTGCTGTTCTTTCTTCTTTTTAAATAATCCAAACATACTTCTTCAGACAGCTTACTTCTTGCTTGTATTTTTTCTTACAACTTGAATTTTGTTCCTTGTGCCTTGTTCCTTGTTCCTTGTGCCTTTCGTCTTCCCTAAAACGGCAACGACTTTACTTCTTCATACACTTTTTCAATACCCTCTCTCAACCCGATCTTCGCTTGCCATCCACGACTATGCAGTTTGGAAACATCCAGCAGCTTGCGTGGCGTACCATCGGGCTTTTCTGTATTAAACGTCAACTCACCTTCATAACCAACAATATCTTTAATGAGTTCTGCCAACTCTTTGATCGATACATCTTCACCCACACCAATATTCACCAGTCCGGCTTCATCATACTGCTGCATTAAGTAAAAACAGGCATCAGCCAGGTCATCCACATGCAGAAACTCACGGCGTGGCATACCCGAACCCCAGATTTCCACAGTTGGTTGCTGTGTTCGCTTGGCCACAATCATCTTGCGCAACAAAGCCGGCAGTACATGCGAGTTCTGCAGATCATAATTATCATTGGGGCCGTAGAGATTGGTAGGCATCGCCGAAATAAAATTACAATTGTACTGGCTGCGGTAAGCATCACACAATTTCAACCCGGCAATTTTGGCAATGGCATACGGCTCATTGGTAGGCTCCAGCAAACCGGTGAGCAGGTATTCTTCTTTGATCGGCTGTTCCGCAAATTTTGGATAGATGCAGGACGAACCGAGAAACAATAATTTCGTTACACTGTGTTTGTACGATGCATGGATCACATTATTCTGGATCATCAGATTATCATACAAAAATTCACCACGATAGGTATTGTTGGCTACAATGCCACCCACTTTTGCGGCAGCTAAAAAAACGTAGTCGGGTTTGTGTTCTTTAAAAAATGTATCAACCGCTTCCTGGTTGCGCAGATCAAGTTCAGCAGACGTACGCAACACCAGGTTATCAAACCCTTCCTGCTGCAGCTTCCGCACAATAGCCGAACCAACCATGCCACGATGACCCGCTACAAATAGTTTGTCTTTCTTCTCCATTATTCAAATTGATTTTTGATCTTATAACCACTTTCGTGTAACAACTTTTCACGTTTGAAAATATCAACATCGGCCGCTACCATTTCTTTCACCAATCCGTTGAGATCGTATTTTGGTTTCCAGCCAAGTTTGGTTTTAGCTTTTGTGGGATCACCAATTAACAACTCCACTTCTGTCGGGCGGAAATAACGTGGATCAACCGCTACTACTTCTGAACCAACAGCCAGTTGATAGTCTGGATGCGAACAGCTTTTCACCAGCCCTTTTTCATCCACACCTTCGCCCACAAATTCAATGGCAACACCCACTTCTGCAAATGCCATCCGCACAAATTCACGCACAGGAGTAGTAACACCGGTAGCAATCACAAAATCTTCCGGTTTATCTTGTTGTAACATCAGCCACATGGCTTCCACATAATCTTTGGCATGACCCCAGTCACGTTGCGCATTCAGGTTCCCCAACCACAATTTATCCTGCATACCCAAAGCAATTTTTGCAACGGCTCGGGTGATCTTTCTTGTCACAAATGTTTCACCACGCAACGGTGATTCATGATTAAAGAGAATTCCATTACATGCATACATGTTGTAGGCTTCCCGGTAATTGACCGTGATCCAGAAGCCATACATTTTGGCAACAGCATAAGGTGAGCGTGGATAGAAAGGAGTGCGTTCCGTTTGCGGCACTTCCTGCACCAGCCCGTATAATTCGGAAGTAGATGCCTGGTAAATTCTTGTTTTTTCAGTTAAGCCAAGCAGACGTACAGCTTCTAAAATACGTAGTGTGCCCACCGCATCCGTATTGGCAGTGTATTCAGGAATATCAAAACTCACTTTTACATGGCTCATGGCACCGAGGTTGTAAATTTCATCGGGCTGTACTTCCTGGATGATGCGAATGAGATTGGTGCTGTCGGTCAGATCACCATAGTGCAACACAAAATGGCGGTTATCAATATGCGGATCTTCGTACAGGTGATCGATTCGATCGGTATTGAACAGGGAGGTTCTGCGTTTGATCCCATGCACTTCATATCCCTTCTTCAACAACAGATCAGAAAGATATGCTCCATCCTGACCGGTAATACCTGTGATTAATGCTTTCTTCATGTTTATTTTCTTATGTATGTTAGTCGTTATCGTTTACTTTTCTACTTATATCCTTTTATACCTGCCTATTTATCTGACAATCCTCTTTTTGTATTTCCTGACCCCTAATTACCAATCCCAAATTCCTAATTCCCAACTCACCATATTGCAAATTGCCCATTGCTTATTGTCCCCTCTGCGCCCCCTGTGCCCTCTGTGTGAAACCCCATTGCAAGCGCAGCGAACAATCACAAATCCTACATCAGCCATCAAACCTCTTCTTCCGCAAAAACTCACTCACCTTCACAAAATACCTTGAATACAAACGGATATAACTCGACGGCATCTGATGTTCCTTCAATATCTGTTTCAGTTCTTTGTTGATCTTGATCGTACTGCTGATACCATTGGTGCTCTTGCCGCCCATATTCATTTTCACCAACATCTCCGGGATATAAACAGTAAACAATTCATGCTTCCGTAAAAAACGCAGCAACAGGTCAAAATCGGCTGCAATTTCCAGATCAGTCCGGTAGGTTCCAAATTGTTCAAAAAAGCGGCGGTAACAGAAGAACGTTGGATGCGCCGGCATAAATCCAAATTTGAATAAGTTGGTTTTGAAAATAGCCGAAGAATAATAACGGACAATTTTATGCGAATGAGTGGCATGTACAAAGCCCACATCGCCATACACCGCATCCACCACCGGGTTGTCCAGGAATTTCTGCACGATGGTTTGGATCACCCGCTCATGCGTAAACTCATCATCGGCATGCAGGATGCCAACAATATCACCCGTTGCCAACCGTATTCCTTTGTTCAACGCATCGTAAATGCCATGGTCTTTTTCCGATACAATGGTTGCAATACGGTCGCTGTATTGCCGCACCACATCCATCGTACCATCAGTGGATGCACCATCGATGATGATGTATTCAATCTGTTGATACGATTGACTGAGCACCGAACGGATGGCCCGTTCAATAGTTGCAGCCCGGTTATAGACAACAGTGATGATGGATACTTTCATTTCCCTTATCGTTCTACAATAATATTTTCCATCACCAGCATATCCATCTGTGTGCGGAGAAAGCAATCCAATGCTTCTGCCGGTGAATTCACAATCGGTTCGTTTTCGTTGAAAGAGGTATTCAGCAAAATAGGAACACCTGTCTTTGCCCGAAACGCATCGATCAATGCATAGTAACGTGGCGAAACAGATTGGTCAACTGATTGCAATCGGCCCGTTCCATCTACATGTGTAACGGCTGGTATCAATGATTTTTTTTCCTCTTTGATGGGGAATACCTTTTCCATAAAAGGCACCACATCGCTTACTGTAAAATATTCTTCTACATACTCTTTCAGAATAGAAGGCGCAAAAGGTCGAAAACTTTCTCTGCGTTTAATTTTTGCATTCAACAGATCTTTTGCATCGTTACGTCGTGGATCAGCAAGAATGGAGCGACCGCCCAACGCTCTCGGACCAAACTCACTTCTGCCACTGAACCATCCCACCACTCCTGCATTCACCAAACGGGTCGCCACGTATTCATACAGTTCAGCATCAGCCAACTTTTTATAATTGATAGCTCTTGACTGCAAATAGCTTTCAATCTCATCATTACTGAAATGACTGCCGGTATAAGCACTCCAAATAGCCGGTTGACGTGGTTGCTTCAATGTTTGATTATAAACATATAAGGCAGCACCCATCGAAATACCTGCATCATGTCCTGCACTGGGGATATAAACATTGGTAAAAGGCGTGTTGCGTGTGATCTTGCCATTGGCAACAGAATTCTGCGCCACACCACCCGCAATACAAACATTCTTTAACCCTGTTCGTTTTTGCAGGGCCGTTAAAATATGAAAGATCAGTTCTTCTGTAAACCGTTGTACCGAAGCTGCCATGTCTTTATGAAACTGTGTCAATTCTTCTCCTTTTTGTCTTGCCTTGCCGAGTTTTGCTTCAAACGCATCTGTAAACAAAGTAGCAACAACAGGAATATGATCTTCCCCGTACGTGATAATTCCTTTGGTTGGATTTCTGAAATAAGAAAGATTCAGTTTAAATAATCCATCAGGAGTAAATTGAATTAACTCTCTTAGTTGATCAACATACTTCGCTTCACCATAAGGTGCAAGCCCCATCACTTTGTATTCATCGCCATAGTGCGGAAAGCCTAACCATTGGGTCATAGCCGTATAAAAAATACCAACCGAATGCGGGAAGTCGACCGAATCAAGAACTTCAATCGTATTACCACGACCAATACCGATCATCGTTGTTGTAAAATCACCGGAACCATCAATGGATAACAAGGCTGCTTCTTCAAAAGGCGATGCAAAAAAAGCAGAGGCTAAATGACTGCGGTGATGTTCTACATGATGAATCTTCTTTTTCAACTCCGCTTTATCGATGGCTTCGATCTTCACAAACTCATCTTCAAGTGTCGATACTTTTTTCGCATTGCTCAAGCGGTTACGCACAGCAGCTACACTATTGCCCGGGTTTTTCAGCAAAAACGCAATTTTCTTTCCCAGCTTGGCCCAGGGGTCACGGCCAATGGCTATATGATCTACATCTTTTAATTGCACACCGGCCTCTTTCAAACAAAAGGCAACAGCCATTGAAGGAAAACCCGCCCAATGTTTTACCCGGCGGAAACGTTCCTCTTCAATTGCTGCGATCATTTTACCATCCACAAAAATTGCCGCACTGCTGTCTGCATGATAGGCGTTAATTCCAAGAATAATCATTCGACTAGTTATAAATTAATGGCCGCAAAGATAACCGTTCAGGTTATCGTGTGGCTATGTAAATAAAGTTTGATATTGTTACTGCCTCATTGAAAAAATAATCTTTCTCGCCCAACAAAAAGCTTCTTAGAAGACTTCCCCTCTTGGGAGGACCTGTCCCGCCCTAGCGGGAGTGTAGGGGTGGGTTCTCTCTGGAAGTAACCCAGTGAAGCGAAGGTTAGGAACTTCGGTCGGGAGGTGGGTCTTAAAACAAAACCCGGTATTGTGTTTTGATCATTTCCACATCAACAATATTTCCTGCAAATGCCGCCCCGTCGAAACAAACCAATCTTTCTTGCCCAACAAAAGGCTTCTTAGAAGGCTTCCCCTCTTGGGAGGGGTGTAGGGGTGGGTTCTCTCTGGAAGTAACCCAATGAAGCGAAGGTTAGGAACTTCGTTCGGGGTGGGTCTTAAAACAAAACCCGGTATTGTGTTTTGATCATTTCCACATCAACAAAGTTTGCGCCCAATGCCGCAGCTGCTTTGCTGTGTTCAGCCAGCTCTGCTGTATTCATAGCTGCATAGGCAGCAATTGCAATTGATAAATCATCATGAAGCCGGTTGATAACAACAGTAAACCCTGCTTTCACATGCTGCAAATCCTTAAACGGAGTTGTATCAGTTGTGATCACCGGTTTCCCGGCACTCAATGCTTCTAATAACGCATGCCCGAAGTTTTCACTCTTACTCGGCATAATGAAGACCTGGAATTGTTCCATCGCTTTTACTTTATCAGCAGGCGAAAGTTCACCGTGATACACAACCTTGATAGCAGGAGGCAGCATTGCAATCATCGCTTCGCATTCCTTCCAGTAAGCCGCATCTTTCACCGGGCCGTAAATATGCCATTGGATAGATGCTGTACTTTTTTGCAAAGCCTGCAATACAGCCAAGTGATTTTTCATGGGGCTGATCAACGCCACCGTACCAATGATCAGTTCTCCTTCATTTTTGAACGGACTTGCTGTTACCGGTAAAAATTCAGGAAAATTACCTGCAACAGTCACCCGCAGTTTGCTGCCAAATTGTTGATGAATGTACCGCTGCTCCTGCTCATCGGTAGCATGCCACTGCAAGTGTTTCGGCCATCCCATCAATCGAAACAAGGATAGAAATAATTTTTTCTTCAGCGCCTTTTGCGACAAAGCCCCCGGATGCAGCATACCTCTTGCAGATAAAATCAGTTTGCAATCCTGTTGCTGCCTGCAATAGTCAACCGCATAGCGGATTGGAAGTATATTAAAGTAAAGTGAATAAAGCCCGTTGATATAGATCACATCCGGAGCAACAGATGTAATCAACACCTGCAGTTGAGATCGCTTATCCCAACCGTACTCTATGTAACAAACCTTGGCCTTTTTTTCCCAATCATTCCATTCATTGATGATGACCCCGGGCAGCGTTTGTGTTTCATTCATCTCATGCGGTTTGCATACCACATAAAAATCATATTCGTTATACAATGCCCGCACCAGGTTCACCAACGATTGTACTGGTCCCCCCGCTTTCCAGGCTGGGTAAAAATGATCGTAAAATATAAGGATACGCTTGTTCGGCATTATAATTTAATCCGGAGAAAACGGTCGGCTGCCCAGTAGCAAAACGCCACAAAAACCATGTTCTTGATCAGAGAGTTCAGACACATCAATACATCGGTTTCGATCTGAACAGAATTAAGAAATAAAACTGGAAACCATAGAATAAGTGTTGGTTGTTTCTTCACCCGATTCATAAGCAATACGATCAGAAAAGCAAAGAATAAACCATATAACAGCATAAAAAAAATACCCCCCTGCACACCAAAGTTTCCATATGCCTCTCCCATGGGGCTTACGTTCATACTATATCCTTCAATTTTAAACCCTGTAAAACGCAGCATGTTTTGATGACCTCCCGATTCCGGTTTATTTGGCCATAAAAAACGTGGTACAAACGTAGCTGCCAATGACTTGAAAATCGTTTCGCCTTCAGCAAAAGGCTCCCGCTTTGGCACATGATCTAAAACTTTCCCCACAATCATGCCCTGATTAAAACGATTGACAGTCGGAAACAACAACGCAAGGTCAAAAAACCTTCCCGGATCGGCAAGCCGATCTGCCATGAGAGAGAAGAATGCCTGGGCGTTTGTTTGATCCCCTTTGCCTTCACCACGCCATGCAATGGCACGGTAATCGGCTTTTACACTTTGCAAAACCATCACAAAGAAAAAACCTGTAAGGGCTAATCCGAATTTCAATGGACCGCTTATTTTTCTTCCAAGCATTACCAACAGAAATACAAGCAACATTACATACACCAACTCGCCAAACATCCCCTGCCCGATTGCCTGTGCAGCTATTACTACAGCCCCTCCAACTAAATACCAAAAACGCTGGTTATGGTCAGAAAAAAAAGTGTATAATACCCCGATGTACAAAAGCAGGCTAAACAGGTAAGCGATGTATTGCAACTGCCCGGTAATAAAACTTTTCATGATGGTGGTTACAAATCCAATAATGATGAGTAACACGCCTATATTTCCTTTTCCAACGAGATATGTACGAACAGCCTGAATAGCAAACAGGAACTTTTGTTGATAAGAGAATTGAAGTAAAGGAGGAAGTTTCATGCCAATAATCATTGCCACAACTGCCGGAAACATAAACCCATAATACGTTTCAGCTGATACTCCCATATCGTATTTCAGTGCAATTACTAACGCATCATCATTGTATACATGAAATACCACTATGGGCATCAACAGGCACTGAAACAACGCTAACAAAATAGGAATGTCAAGGATATTATAGTTTTTGCCGATAGAGTCAATAAAATCAAGTAAGAAATACACGAAGATTCCGATCGATAGAATTTCTTCGATCATCATGCTTTCTACCATTGTAAACAGTACGGCTGTAACAAACGCTATCAATCCAAATATGACCTTATTGTAATTCATATTATAGCTTCAATAAGTGCTGCTGTTTTTTCATACGAAAATGAACGAATCAATTGCAGGCTTTCCGTTCCCATTGTTGCAGCAGCTTCCCGATTTTCTGCAAAAAAAAGCAAGGCGGCTGTTAATTCTGAAAGCTGACCTGCTGCAAAGAGTTTACCATTGTTTTTTACCAGTTCTTTCCCACAACCACAACGATTACTCACTATCACTGCCTTTCCACAAGCCATTGCTTCGTTTACACTGAGCCCCCATGTCTCGCCGGGACCTTTGGAAGGCAGTACAAACACATCTCCCAAACGATAAACAACCGGCATTTGTTGCTGGTTCTGAAAATCAAGAAACAGTATACGTTTATCATTTGCTGCTTTTTGTTTCAATTCATTTTCAAGCACACCATTCCCCACTATCACTAAACGTACATCCTTTCGGGGCAGCAAAAGAAAAGCATCGATCAGCAACGCAGGATCTTTCTTCGGCTCCAGCTTGCCTGCAAATAAAAACACGAGTTCATTTTCTTCGATTCCCAGTTCTTTACGCCATATACCTGCTTTTTCCGCTGCATGACCGTCTTTATCATAAAAACGACTGTTTTCAACTGCATGCGGGGCATAGGCCAGCTGCTTTTCTTTGAGCCCATGTTTTACATAATAGGCCCGGTTGTCTGCTCCGGTGTAAAGTGCAATATCAATATTCCGATAGATCCACGTTAATGCAATTCTTCGTATTATCTTTTTTAAGGACAAACCCGCTGCTTCATCCAGCAAGGTTGAGTCGCCCCGGAATATGATTTTCTTTTTGCCTTTATAATGCCGTAACAGGTGCAAATGGCTATGAAAACTCCAGCCAAAAACCAGCAATGTATTTGGCCCATACAGGTCTACCCGTTGTACCAGGTCTTTGTTTTTAATACCATTGAAATGACCTGCTCCGGGTTTGTCCGATACGTTCTCTACAAATTCTTTTTCGTAACCTTCCAGCAACGGAATATCCCAGGCAAATGTTTTTTTAAAATCCGGATCGTAAACACTTCCCTCTTTTGTTTGCCCCCAGGTATAAAACACTTTTAATTCAATTTTACCCCGTTCTGCCAATAATCGAAACAACGGCGCATTATACTGAATCGGGTGACTTGTAACAATCGCTAATTTTTTCATCATCGTCAATCGTTAACCTTCAACTTTCAAACTAACAACTCAAAACCTCTTTCTCAATAGCTTCCGCCACTCTGTCCAAACTAAAGTTTTGTATATATTCAAAGGCATCTTCTCCCATTTTGTTACACATATCTTTGTCAGTAAACTTCTCCAATACCCGCAACAGATCTGCTTCATTGTTCCATTGAAATGTAAACCCGGTTTTACCTTCCACAATCAGCTCCGGTGCGCAACCACATGCATCACTAACTATAGCTGTACGACTGCAAGCCATTGCCTCGTTCACACCTAAGCCCCATGTTTCACTTTTACTGGGTAACACAAACACATCGCCCATCCGGTACAGGCAGGGCATTTCACTTTGATTGTGAAAAGGTTCAAACAAAATACGCTCATCGTCCCGTGCCAGTATTTTCAATTCCTGTTCCTGTTCGCCGTTACCTACGAGCATTAATCTGTATTGTTTCCCTTTCAGCTGTTGAAATGAACGGATCAACAATGCCAGTTGCTTCAGTGCATAAAACTTACCTGCATAGAGGAATACAATACAGCTGTCCGGAATGGAGCGAAGCTGCCGCTCTCTTTTTGCTGCTTTTTCCCATTTATCTGCTTCAGTTGAAAACCGGTTATTGTCAATTGCATGCGGTGCATAAACCAATTGTTCATTTTTCAACCCATATTCCTTATAATATGCTTTGTTATATTGGCCTACATAAAATGCCCTCTTTACATTTTGATAAACAAAACGCATGAGCCATTTTTTTACGAGCGTTTTTATACTGCCTGGGGCATTTAGTAAATGCGAATCCCCACGAAAAAACAACTGTGGACGTTCATCAAACGCATGCATAATACGTATATGACTGAACAGGCTCCATCGGTAAACAAGCACAGCATCAAATTGTTCCTGTTTCAGTTGTTGGATAAGATGTGGATTGACGATACCCCAAAACCGGTTTGAATCCGGCCGTTTCGATACGTTTGTTACAAACTCATAGTCATATCCCTCCAGTAAGGGAATGTCCCAACTGCGTTGCAAACCAAACTTTGCATCGAATACCTTTTCTTTTGATTGGCCCCAGGTATAAAATACTTTTACAGCAATCCGTTTCCGATCACTCAGTAACCTGAACAAGGGCGCATTGTACTGGATGGGATGCGTAGTAATAATGGCTAATTTTTTCACGAAAGAACCGGATATCTGCCTTTGCTTTATTGCGGAAAATTAAACTCTTCACGTAATTGCGGAGTAATACGCACACTCCTGAGAAAACGTTTTATCATTTTACGAAACGAAAAGGCAAATTCTTTTTGCACCTGCGATATGTTTGAGTTATGCACCACATATACCAATGCAGGAAAATTGATTTGCTTCAATTCCACTCCATACTCCTGCAGCAAACGTTCCTTGATCCAACCATGGTCGGTAAACAAATTAAAATCTTCCCAGATTACTGATCGAAAGTCTGGAATCCGAACCAATGTTTGATGGAGTACATGTGTTGAACCGTTGAACGACCGCATGGATTGAGGAATACGAATCAAATACTTGCTGTGTTCCTTATAAAGGTAGCCGCAATGCATGTACCAGCCTGGCACTTTCTCAATCACTGCTTCGGTATTCAACCGCTCAAAAAAATATTTAGAAAGCTTGTCGTCCGCATCCATCGCCATCAGGTAATCGGCCCCGTTTTCTTTCGCTAACTGGCAGCCGTAACTTAATTTTCTTGCTTTATCCCATCTGCGTACAACCAGTTTCTCAGATTTAAACCTGGTCAGTAACTGTTGCCTGTTTTCCATCTCTTGGTAGCGTTGGTGCCCGAACGGAAATGCAACATATGTCACCCTCTCATCTGAAATTTGATGTTCGGGTGCTTCGTTATGTACTACATAAACATGAATGCCACTATAGGTTTGCTGTAAAATGGATGTTACCGTTTCCTTTAACAGAAAACTCTCTTTCTGCCAGTCGACCGATTCGGCTTTTGGTCTGAAAGGAATAATAATTGCAAATCTGATCATATACTAATTCAAATAGGTGTATTAATAGTTAAACGACTCAATCCAGAAAAAGCCTGCTGAGCTGTTCTTTGTAGTGCGAGGCAGAAAAATATTGCTTCATGACCATACGATTTCTTTGTCTCACTTTTTCATCCAACAATTCAGGCTCAAACGTTTTTGCATCAAACAATTCGACACCAAGTTGGGTAAACGTACGCCACGTAGTGACCTCAGGATTTAAATATACTTTTTTGCCATATGAAAGTAAGGTAATAATATTCCCCAGCCCTTGTTGACGGTTATGATAAAAGATGCCGATATCAGTTTCCCGAAGCAGTTGCCTGTATTCGTGCATTGGAATAAAGTGTGTTAGCCCTTTAAATTTTTCACCAAACAATTCATTCCCTTTTTTGCAGATTTCGTTTGCATACACAACATTACCATACGATAAAGGCATTATAATTTCAATAGTACG
>CAYMSG010000060.1:0-12269 GCA_964392955.1 uncultured Chitinophagaceae bacterium
ATATTGTGCACGATGGTACTCTGTAAAACAATCGAACGCACCACCGTACACCAAACTCTCCAGCGATTTTTTATTTACCGTCCGTTGGTTGACACGCTTAATAAAATCGAAAATATTTTTATACGGTCCTTTTTTAGCACGTTCTTCAATAATACTGTCAATGGCTGCTTCACCCACACCTTTCAATCCACCCAGTCCAAAACGGATTTCACCGGCTTTGTTTACTGCAAATCCTGTTTGCGATTCATTGATATCGGGCCCCAATACTTTTATACCCATGCGTTTACACTCTTCCATAAAGAAGGTGATTTTTTCAATGGCACCGGCATTGTTCAACACAGCACTCATGTATTCGCCGGGATAGTGTGCTTTTAAATACGCTGTTTGATACGCTACAAATGCATAACAGGTGGAGTGTGATTTATTGAAAGCGTATTGGGCAAATGCTTCCCAGTCGGTCCATATTTTTTCCAGCTTATCAGCAGGGTGTCCTTTTGCAGTTGCTCCATCCACAAACTGCTTTTTCATTTTGTCCAGTACTGCTTTTTGTTTTTTACCCATCGCTTTCCGCAATACGTCGGCATCGCCTTTACTGAAGCCGCCGATCTTTTGCGACAGCAACATCACCTGTTCCTGGTAAACCGTAATACCATAGGTATCCGATAAATATTCTTCCATCTCCGGTAAATCATAACTGATGGCTTCTTTACCATGCTTCCGGTCAATGAAGTTGGGGATATAGGCAATAGGACCGGGACGATACAAGGCGTTCATGGCAATAAGATCGCTGAACTGATCGGGTTTCAGTTCACGTAAATATTTCTGCATGCCCGGACTTTCAAACTGGAAAGTTCCGATAGTTGAACCTTGCTGATACAGTTGAAATGTTTTTTCGTCATCCAACGGAATATTGTCGATCTCAATTTCAACACCATGATTTTGTTTGATGAGCTGCAATGCATTTTTGATGATGCTCAATGTTTTCAAACCAAGAAAGTCCATCTTGATTACACCTGCCTCTTCAATTACACTTCCTTCAATTTGCGTTAACCACAATTCAGATTCTTTGGAAGTACAAACAGGAATCAGCTCTGTTAAATCTTTTGGTGCAATGATGATGCCTGCCGCATGAATGCCGGTGTTGCGTACCGAACCTTCCAGAATTTCTGCTTCATGCAAAATTTTTGAAGGCAGATCATCGCCATCATAGATCTGCCTGATTTTTTTTACCAGTTCCAGTTCATCGGGGCCAAACGCTTCTTTCTCCGCCAAACTTTTTTCACCGGTGAAGGGCGCATGCAATACACGCTTCAACGAAACACCGGGGCGCTCGGGAACTAATTTTGATAAAGCACGGCTTTCAGCCAACGGCAAATCCATTACACGGGCCACATCGGCAATACTTGATTTTGCAGCCATGGTACCGTATGTAATAATTTGTGCCACTTGCTCCTTGCCATATTTATCAACGACGTAATCGATTACTTTTTGTCGCCCTTCATCATCAAAGTCCGTATCAATATCGGGCATTGACTTACGATCGGGATTTAAGAAACGCTCAAACAGCAAGTTGTATTTGATGGGATCGATATTGGTAATGCCAATGCAATACGCCACCACACTTCCTGCAGCCGAACCACGACCCGGACCCACAAATACACCCATGTCTCTTCCTGCTTTGATGAAGTCGCTTACAATTAAGAAGTAACCGGCAAAGCCCATTGTTTTAATGGTGAAGAGTTCAAAGTCGATGCGTTCACGGGTGGTTTCTTCAATTTCGCTGTAACGTTCTTTTGCTCCTTTATAGGTAAGGTGTTTTAAATACTCCCACTGATTCAGGTTTGCATCATCATGTACCTGGAATTCTTTTGGAATCGGGAAGGCAGGAAGCAGAATGTCTTTTTTGAGATTGAGTACATCGATCTTGTCAACAATTTCATTGGTATTATCGATGGCTTCAGGCACATCATCAAATACCTTTTTCATTTCGGCCGTTGTTTTAAAATAAAACTGATCGTTGGGAAATGCAAAGCGTTTGTTCTTCACATTCACATCATCGTCACTAAACTCACGCAGGGCAGGAGTGCTTTGTTTTTCGCCGGTGTTAATACACAGTAAAATATCATGCGCATTAAAATCGGTTTGATCCACATAATGCGAATCGTTACTGGCAATTACTTTAACATTGTATTTTTTTGCAAATTTCAACAGCACAGCATTCACCTTATCCTGCTCAGCCATACCATGCCGCTGAATTTCCACATAGTAATCCTGCTGAAAAATATTCAACCACCATTTGAATTCATTTTCTGCTTCTTCTTCTCCTTTTGTTAAGATCATTTGCGGAACCATCGCACCGAGGCAGCAGGTGGTGGCAATTAATCCTTCGTGGTATTTGTTGATGAGTTCTTTATCTATACGTGGATACTTGCTGTACATACCTTCAATAAACCCCAGCGATGTAAGTTTTACAAGGTTTTTATAGCCTTGTTCGTTTTTTGCAAGTAATACCTGGTGAAAGCGACGGTCTTTTTGCTCCTTGCTGAAGGTTTTTATATGGCGGTTTTCCGTTAAATAAAATTCGCAGCCAACAACAGGTTTTACTTTCAACGATCCGTCTTCGTTTTTATGCTTGTATGCCTCGGCTACAAACTGAAATGCGCCAAACATGTTGCCATGATCGGTAATGGCCAGTGCAGGCATATCATCAGCCATTGCTTTTTTATACAACGACTGGATGGAGGCAGCACCATCAAGCAACGAATATTGTGTATGTACGTGTAAGTGGGAAAATTTGCTCATAATAGTAATAGTGAATAATCACATCTCGACTTCGCCCGATGGTAAAAGTGCAATCCTTCGACTCCGTTCGGGATTCAACTTGTGAAGCATCAAATTTCGGGTTCTGCTTTTAATTAACAGAGAGAAAGTAATCCACAATCATTGTTCAACGTTATTGAAACTGATTGAAATGCCCGGATGTGATATGAATGAAAAAAAATATAAATGAAAATTTGTCAGTTGTTCCTCGCAAACTATCTTTAAGGCATAGACGATTTGGCCTGTTTCTTGCTGAAAAGGGCCGACGAAGTTATTTTTGCGAAGTTGTGAAATTCAATACCATGATTAGACATTTGCTTACATATCTGTCTGCCATACTACTGCTCACCAGTTGCAGTGCGGTAAAGAATGCGTTTCAACCAAAACAAGCGCAAACAAAAGTGGTTGAAAAACCTGAGCCGGTTGAAGTTCGTCCTGAATACAAACGGGTGCGTACCAGTTCCACTGCTTCCGATAAAACATCATCCAACCTGTTTCAACCAAAAGAGTACGCCGAAACCAGTTCTCCGCTGGAAATGTTCTCCCTTTTACAATTCAAATATGCCATCCGGTTAGATGTTCCTGTAGAAACCCTGCAGAATAAAAGTTTGTATGATACCATTGAAGAATGGTGGGGCACACCCTACCGCTTAGGCGGCACCACACACAAAGGCATCGATTGCTCTGCCTTTGTGCAAACGCTCATGATGGGTGTATTTGCCCTGCAATTGCCACGAACAGCACGTGAGCAAAAGGCAATAACAGAATGGATACCGCTATCGGATCTGCGGGAAGGCGACCTGGTGTTTTTTAATACAAGAGGCGGTGTATCGCATGTGGGGATCTATCTGCACAATAATAAATTTGTGCATGCGTCCACATCCGGTGGTGTTATGATCAGCGATCTCAACGAAACCTATTGGAGCCGAAAGTTACTGGGAGCCGGGCGTGTATTACAAAATAGTTCACCCCAACCATAAACATTATCTTTGCAACGAGCTTGGCTTCACTTAAGTTGAAGCCTTTTTTATTGTATGTTGACAAAACGCATTATTCCCTGTTTGGATATTAAAGATGGCCGTACGGTAAAGGGCACCAACTTTGTTGACCTGCGTGATGCTGGCGACCCGGTGGAACTGGGTGCTTTGTATGCACAGCAAGGTGCCGATGAACTGGTGTTCCTCGATATTACCGCTACGGTTGAAAAACGCAAAACCTTAAGCGAACTGGTAAAGCGAATTGCCCGCCATGTAAACATTCCGTTTACAGTAGGTGGTGGAATCAGCACTGTTGATGATATGAGCGTGTTGCTCAACTCCGGTGCTGATAAAGTGAGTGTGAATACGGCAGCATTTAAAAATCCGCAACTCATCAATGATATTGCATTGGCGGCAGGCAGCCAGTGTTGTGTATTGGCGATTGATACCAAGAAAGAGGAAGATGGGGAATGGTATGTGTACCTGAACGGCGGCAGAACCAAAACCGATGTCAAATGTTTTGATTGGGCCAGGCAAGGCGTTGAGTTAGGTGCAGGCGAAATTTTGTTGACCAGTATGAACAACGATGGAACCAAAGCAGGTTTTGCCTTGGATATTACCAAACGTTTATCGCAGGAGTTGCCTATACCTGTTATTGCCAGCGGTGGTGCAGGTACCATGCAGCATTTTGCAGATGTATTTGAACTGGCTTATGCCGATGCAGGATTGGCGGCCAGCATTTTCCATTTCAAAGAAATTGAAATTTCAGATTTGAAGGCATACCTGCAGCAACAGGGAGTTGCTGTAAGAGTTTAACTTTACAACCGACAACGAACTTTTAACGTAACTAAACAACATACTTTGAAACCTCAATTCAGTAAATACCAAGACGGACTGTTGCCGGCCATCATCCAGGATTATAAAACCAGCAAAGTATTAATGTTGGGTTTTATGAACGAAGAAGCATTTGTAAAAACAGAAGAATCCGGCAAGGTTACGTTTTACAGCCGCAGCAAACAGCGTTTGTGGACAAAGGGCGAAGAGAGCGGAAACTTTTTAACGGTGAAGCAGGTACTGCTCGATTGCGACCAGGATACCTTGCTGATCAAAGCCGAGCCAGCCGGGCCTACCTGCCATACCGGTGCCGATACCTGCTGGAGTGAAAAAAATCACAGTGACGACTTTTTATCGTATTTAGAAGAGATCATTGAACTGCGCCGCAAAAGCAGCGATGAAAAAAGTTATGTGAAAAGCTTATTCGATAAAGGCATTAACAAAATAGCACAGAAAGTTGGAGAGGAGGCCACCGAAATTATTATTGAAGCAAAAGATAATAATGAAGAGCTTTTCTTAAACGAGGGAGCTGATCTGCTGTTCCACTTTATCGTTTTATTAAGGGCAAAGAATGTTTCTTTGCAGGATGTGATCTATGTATTAAAACACCGTCATTCACACGCCGGTTAGTACAGGGTAATAAACAGGAATGTCTATGAAATCGATTGTAACAATATGTTTGTTGATGGGTGTGGCCTTTCAAATACAGGCACAGGAATCTTTTCAAATTAAAGGAACCATCAGGGGGGCAAAAGAAAATGCAAAAGTGAGTTTGCGGATGGACGGACAGAATAACGATCTGTTTGCCGAAGCAACCATCAAAAAAGGAGCATTTGAACTGAACGGAAACTTTACCGAAAAAGCGCTGTATGTGTTAAGTGTAGAGGAGGGGAAGCAGAGCCTTGGTATTTTTCTTGAACCGTCGGTTGTTACAGTAAATGGTCATATTGATTCATTACAAACTGCGGTGGTAAGTGGCTCAAAAACACATGATGAGTTTCTGCGGTTTCGCCAGCAATTCGATCCTTATTTTTTAAAGCTCGATGGTTATGGCAGGCAGTTGCAGAACCCGGCCATGCAAATGAAACAGGATTCGTTGTATGATTTGATTCGTACGCTTGCTGCTGAGATCAACTTAAAAGCTGATGAATATATTGCGGCACATAACGAATCGGTTGTAACGCCATTGCTGCTGTATTTTCTTTACAGCTTTTTTCAGCAACCGGAAATGCTGGATCAGCGTTTTGCGTCACTGGCCGAAACTTCGCAAAACAGTTATTATGGCCGCATGGTGGGTGGTATCGTCAAAGAAAATAAAATTGGAGCCATTGGTACCGAAGCGATTGATTTTACACAGGCCGATACTTCGGGGAATCCCGTTTCGTTACAATCGTTTCGTGGAAAATATGTGCTGGTCGATTTCTGGGCCAGTTGGTGTGGTCCCTGCCGGATGGAAAATCCAAATCTGGTAGCGGCTTACGAGAAGTACAATGCAAAGAATTTTACTGTGCTCGGTGTTTCGCTTGATCGTGACCGTAATGCATGGTTACAGGCCATTGCAAAAGATGGATTAACATGGACACATGTAAGCGATCTCAAGTTCTGGAGCAATGAAGCAGCACGTATTTACAAAATCACGTCTATTCCGCAAAACCTGTTGATCGGTCCTGATGGAGTCATCATTGGTAAAAATCTTCGTGGTGAAGAACTGCAATTACGTTTACAGGAACTCTTCAAATAAACGGTATGTATAAATTCATGATTGGTTTGTTGCTGGTTGCCGGTTTATCTGCAACAGCACAGGAAAAGAAATTTGTAGTGAGCGGCAGTTTGCCGGTCACTGCAAAAAAATATAATGTATTGCTGAGCTGGAACAACGGCAACAGTGCAGAAGAAGCAAAGCTTGTGAATGGCAAGTTTGAAATTAAAGGAACCATTGATGAACCGGTAACAGCTACATTGATGCTGCAGGAAGCAAACCCACCGGCTGGCAAAGCATTTGATATGACGGAGTACCGTCGTAACAATCTTACCTTGTTTCTTGATGCCGGAACTATTACCGTTGTATCCAAAACATGGTTGAGCGAAGCAACCGTAAAAGGATCAGCTATTGTAAATGATTATTACAAGTACCAGCAGCAAACAAAATTGCTGAAAGAACTGGAAGATAAGATTGGTGATGTGTACTACAGTTACGGACAGGCGAAGAACAGCGAAGCAACGAATCAGTTGATGGAGATGTTCAACCTGTCGCAGGTATTGGTGGCCGCTGAGCAATTGAAGTTTGTGAAAAATAATCCGGCTTCACCTGTGTCGCTGTACATGGTAGAGCAATCGTTGGGGATGGATATGGATGCTGCTGCAGCCGAACCTATGTTTGTGTTGTTAAGCGAAAATTTACGTAACTCAGCGAAGGGAAAAAAGATCGCAGAAATGATCAGCATTGGTAAAAAATCAATGGTGGGAGTGGCAGCTGCTGATTTTACACAACCAACAGCCGATGGAAAAATGATCTCCCTTTCTTCCTTTCGTGGCAAATACGTACTGGTTGATTTTTGGGCGAGCTGGTGCGGGCCTTGCCGGGCAGAAAGTCCGAACCTGGTAAAAGCGTACGAACGCTTCAAGCCAAAGAACTTTGAAATTTTTGGTGTATCGCTCGATCAAAGCAAAGACAAATGGTTGAAAGCGATCAAAGATGATAAATACACCTGGCCACAGGTGGGCGATATGAAGGGCTGGGAAAATGCCGCATCGCAACAATATGGCATTCTTGGTATTCCATTTAACATGCTCATTGATCCAAACGGAATTGTTGTTGCAAGGAATTTACGAGGTGAAGCGTTGGAGAAGAAGCTGGAAGAGATTTTAAAGTAACAAGGTGCAAAGCACAGGGTACAAGAGGGGAAACCCCAAGAAAGAAGAACAACTGACGGGGAAGGTTAAGCGTTATTGTAAAGTCAGTTTTCTGTTGTTCTTTAGGCATCAATTTGTTCATTCTGTCAGTTCGGGTATCCATGAGTTCCCTATTATTCGTATGGAGTCAATGTTATAAGTATTATTTTCCTTTTTTGGCTGTAGTTCTGCAGATTCATTTCAATCCGAACATGACCCAATCGGCTACAACTCGAAATTCAGAAGTCTTAGTTTCAATATTTTCATTAGCAGGAATCAGACTGGCTACAAAATTATTCCCATCTGTTTTAAGGTCAGAGCAAACAGGATTGAAGTAAGAATAACAATCATTTCAAGTTGAAATGATTGTCGCAAATTCCCCCTCACATTGTCGGATTCATACATTGCAGAACTGAAAAAATGATTGGACATTTGTTTTCCATGATAACATCATCCTTAAAACAAATGATATGAGCACACAACCAGCAACTGTTATTACAATTGAAACAACGGTGAATGCGCCCGTAGCAACTGTATGGGAGAGTTTTAATCGTCCCGAACATATTACAAAGTGGAACAGCGCTTCCGACGATTGGCACACGCCTTGGGCTAAAAACGATTTACGTGTGGGCGGTACAATCACATCTCGCATGGAAGCAAAAGACGGCAGCATGGGATTTGATTTTACCGGAACCTATGATGAGATTCAGGTAAACGAATACATTGCCTATACATTAGCCGATGGACGTAAAGTAACGATCCGTTTTACAACCGATGGCAACAGTACCAGCATAACTGAAAGCTTTGAAGCTGAAACTGAAAACTCCGTTGAACTGCAACAAATGGGTTGGCAGGCGATCCTCAATAGTTTTAAAAAATACACAGAGCAACTGTAATCGATACTTTGTTGTTAATTAAAAGCCGGTACATTTTTATGAACCGGCCTTTTTTTTGAATGGTAACGGATGTTTGTGTAAAAGGGAATAGTTTAGCAATACAATTTGTAAGCATGAGAAGAAAATCCGTTTTTGTATTGGCCGTTTGTATCAGTTGCCTGTTTCTTTGCAGAAGTGTGTGTGATAAGCCGGCAAAGCTGAATATTTCGGATAAAGCAGCAGCTATTAAAACAGGAGCCGATCAAACCGAACAATATCTTTCTTATCTCAAAGGAAAACGTATTGCCGTACTCGCAAATCCCACCAGCATTATTGGTAAAAAACATTTGGTCGACAGCCTGCTTTCACTCGGTATCAACATTGTAAAAGTGTTTGGCCCGGAGCATGGTTTCAGAGGCAATGCAAGTGCAGGTGTAAAAGTGAAAGATGAAAAAGATCCGGCAACAGGTGTGCCTGTTATTTCATTGTACGGCCCCAAGCGAAAACCAACAAAAGAAGACCTGGCAAATGTGGATCTCATGATCTTTGATATACAGGATGTGGGCTGCCGGTTTTATACGTACATTAATGTGCTGAGTCATATCATGGAAGCCTGTGCGGAGAACAATAAAGAATTATTGATCCTCGACCGGCCCAATCCCAATGGTTACCTCGTTGATGGCCCTGTGCTGGATATGAATTACAAATCGGGGATTGGCATGTTTCCCATTCCCATTGCACATGGTATGACGATTGCTGAATTTGCACAAATGATCAATGGTGAAAGCTGGTTGCCCGGAAAGATCAAATGCAAACTAAAGATCATCAAGGTGGCGAATTATGATCATGAGATGGAGTATGTATTGCCCGTGCCACCATCGCCTAATCTCAATACACAACAAAGCGTAATGCTGTATCCTTCGATCTGTTTGTTTGAAGGCGCCGCTATTAATCTCGGACGTGGCACCTATTTTCCGTTTACGGTGTTGGGCAGTCCGTTGTTGAAAGGGAAGTATTCGTTTTCATTTACTCCTAAAAGTATTCCCGGCATGGCTGAAACGCCTTTGCATATGAATAAAGAATGTTTTGGACTCGACTTGCGGACTTACGATATCAATCAACTCCGCAAAACAAAACGCATCAATGTACAATGGATGAAAGAATTGTACGAAGCATTTCCACAAAAAGAAAAATTCTTTGATCGTACGCAAAGCAATCAAATGGGTGATATCAATAAACTGGCAGGTACGGCACAGTTTAAAGAACAGATCATTGCCGGTAAATCAGCCGAAGAAATTTATGCTTCATGGGAACCGGCTTTATCGGCTTACAAAACCATGCGGAAAAAATATTTGTTGTATCCATAGTATAACTTCAAACTAAAATTGAATAGAACATGAAACAGATCATTTATACAACCGCATTTGTATTGCTGACAATGGGAGCAACCGTTGCACAAACATCTGTCAGTGGTTCATGGACAAAAACAGAAGGAACCAACACCACTACCTGGTTATTTCAGGATGGACATTTTTCCTGTACACAATACGATATTGCAACAAAACGATTTGACTGGACCAGGGGAGGTGATTATACCGTAGCGGGCGACCAACTGAACATGAAACTTTATTTTCATACTGCAGCCAAAGAAAAAGTAGGCACGGATGAAACAGTGAAGTTCAGCATCAGCAACAACAAACTTATTATTTCCAATAACGGAAGCAATGAAACATTTACACGTATCGACGACGGTACATCTGCATTAGCCGGTCACTGGCTAATTACCGGTCGTGTAGTAAACGGAAACATGCAAACCATTACACCCGGTGCAAGAAGAACCATCAAACTACTCACCGGTTCACGTTTCCAATGGATCGCCATCAATGTAGAAACCAAAGAGTTTTTTGGAACAGGTGGCGGTACGTACACATTTGAAAATGGAAAGTATACCGAAACCATTGAATTCTTTTCACGTGACAGTTCACGGGTAGGCGCTTCGTTAAGCTTTGATGGAAAAGTGGAGGGCAACAACTGGCATCATTCAGGCCTCAGCTCAAGAGGGGAGCCCATTCACGAAATCTGGACGAAAAGCTAAACATACTCCGGCTTTCCAAACTCCTTTGCACATTCACCCGCTATCAGAACCGTTTATGTATTTATAAACGGTTGCTGTTATTGGTATGCGTCTCACACTTATCTTTAAAAATGCAGGAAGGGTATTCCTGTTCGTTTTTCATTCCAAACCATCACAGCATGAGAATTTTATCAGTTATTTTTCTGGCAATCTGTACGATTGCCTTACAGGCGCAACAGCCTGCTCCCCGCAAAGCAAACTATGCATTGGCTGCACGTTTTGCTCCGGGTAAAATCAATAAAATGTTATTCAGTACAAGTGTTGATCCGCATTGGCTCAAACTATCCGATCGTTTTTGGTATGTGTACGAAACACGGGAAGGAAAGTATTGGTACATTGTTGATGCAGCCAAAGGAACCAAACGCAACATGTTCGATAATGCAAAGCTGGCTGCAGAAATTACCAAAATTGTAAAAGATCCGTTTGATGCACAGCACCTGCCCATTGAGCGGTTAAAGTTTACAAAAGATGAAAACAGTATCCAGTTTGAAATTAAAAGTACCATTGACGAAGTAAAGAAAGATACATCATCACGTGCTGCAGCTACGGGTGGCAGAGGTGGAGCACGCCCTGGAGCAGCACCGGCCGCAGCAGGAAAAAAGATTTTCTACTTTGAGTATAATCTCAACACAGGTGTATTAACCGAATTAAAAGATTACGAAAAACCAAAAGACCGTTTATCGTGGGCTACATTTTCACCCGATAAAAAATATATTCTTTTCTCCAAGAAGCACAACCTGTACTATATGGATAGTGCCAACTATCGCAAAGCACAGATCAAAGAAGACGACAGTACTATTGTTGAGTACCAGTTAACAACCGATGGCGTGGAAGATTACAGTTATGGCGGTGGTTTTGGAAACGAAACCAACGTGGAGAAAGAACGGAATAAAGACAAACGCAAAAGTGCTTTTGTAATGTGGAGTCCTGATGGAAAATATTTTGCTTTAACACGCAGTGACAACCGCAACGTGAAAGACCTGTGGGTGATCAATAATATTGCAGAACCACGTCCAACATTGGAAACATACAAATACCAGATGCCGGGCGAAAAAGAAGCACCCATCCGTGAGTTATATCTTTTCAACTTCGAAACAAAAACAAGTAAAAAGATCGGTGTTGCTGCTTTTAAAGACC
Organism: uncultured Chitinophagaceae bacterium; assembly: GCA_964392955.1. Taxonomy (GTDB): domain Bacteria; phylum Bacteroidota; class Bacteroidia; order Chitinophagales; family Chitinophagaceae; genus Lacibacter. Next base: position 11,670 of record CAYMSG010000060.1, read on the forward strand.
AGGAGATCGCTGTATGGTCGGCGCCATTAAAACAAAACCAGCGGGATGAAGAAAACCGTCCAACCATCTGGCATGGCACCAATGAAAAGTTTTACATGACACGTACGAGCCGTGATTTAAAACGCATTGATGTTTGTGCTGTAAATGTTGCAACGGCTGTTGTTACGCCCCTCATTGAAGAGCGGATGAACACGTATGTGGAAACACGCCGTTTGGGTTTAGTGAATGGCGGTAAAGAAATGATCCAATGGAGTGAGCGTGATGGCTGGGCACATTTTTATCTGTATGATGAAAACGGCAAACTCAAAAATCAAATCACCAGTGGTGCTTTCCATTGCGAAGACATCGAAGCAATTGACGAAAAAAACCGTGTATTGTACTTCACTGCCAACGGGCGTAATCCCAATGAAGATCCTTACTACCTGCACTTATACCGTATCAATTTTGATGGTACAGGTTTAAAGCAACTTACAGAAACCAATTTCGATCACAGCGCAAGCATGGACGATAACAGCCGCTATTTTGTAAATACTTATTCACGTGTGAATACAGCACCTGTTTCGTTGTTGCAGGATAATAATGGCAGAACCATTATGCAGC
>CAYMSG010000061.1:0-12216 GCA_964392955.1 uncultured Chitinophagaceae bacterium
AAACAAAGCACACGATGGATATCTTGGTGATGCTGTGATTGGCGCATGGTGCAATATTGGTGCGGGTGCTTCCTGTTCCAATATTAAAAATACAGCAAGGGAGGTGAAGATCTGGAACCCGATGATTCATCAATGGATCAGTGCCGGAACAAAATGCGGGGTAATGCTGGGCGATTATTCAAAAGTATCGATCAACGCATCGCTTACAACCGGAATGGTAAGTGGTATCTGCTCGAATATTCTTACAAGCGGATTATCGCCCAAATACATCAAAGATTTTACATGGAATATCCATACCGGCGAAACGTATATCTTCGAAAAAGCAATGCATGATATTGAAAACTGGATGCAGTTAAAGAATCATACATTAACTAACAACGATAAGCAGATACTGGAATATATTTACGGCCAACAATCGTAACGAACTTAAAACAAGAACTATTATGAGACAACAGGTAGCAGCTGCCAACTGGAAAATGAATTTAACGTATCAACAGGCAGAAGAATTAATTACAGTCATCATCAATACACCGCATACCTTGGCGGCGCATCAGCATGCTGTGTTTGCAGTGCCATTTCCTTACCTTACCATGGTGGTGGAAAAATTAAAAGGCAAAGCAAATACCGGTGTGGCTGCACAAAACTGCTATACCAAAACAGCGGGTGCGTATACAGGCGAAACATCGGTTGAAATGCTGAAATCGATCAACGTTGGTTATGTGGTACTTGGCCACAGTGAGCGGCGTGAATATTTTAACGAGAGTAATGATATGCTGGCAGAAAAAGTAAACGTTGCACTTGCTACGGGTATTACTCCCATTTTCTGTTGTGGTGAAGCATTGCATATTCGTGAAGTAGGCACGCAAAATGATTTTGTTGGTAATCAGTTAAAGGAAAGTTTATTTCATTTGTCTGCTGATGATCTCAAAAAGATCATTATTGCATACGAACCTATCTGGGCCATCGGTACCGGTAAAACAGCCACCTCCGAACAGGCACAGGAAATGCATGCACATTTACGCAGTGTGCTGGCTGCACAATATGGTACTGATGTAGCCAATGAAATTCCGATTCTTTATGGTGGCAGTGTAAAGGGTTCGAATGCAAAAGAAATTTTTGGTCAGCCCGATGTGGATGGCGGACTTGTTGGCGGGGCATCACTCAAAGCAGATGAGTTTGTGCAAATCATTCAGGCATTAAAATAAAAAGCTATGAAGCGGGAAGTACAGCTGCAGCCACTTTCACATCAGCATCATAATGGGTTGATGGTGGTTTTACTTTTGAAAAAAGGGGTAGAAAAAAACGCCGCTATCGAAACAATGAATGATTTTATTGTAACTGTATGGAATGCTGAATTACGAAATCATTTCATTAAGGAAGAAGTGTACCTGCATCCGCATGTGTTGCAGATTTCTTCGCTCATGGAAAAATATGAGCAAATGAAAGCAGAGCATCACCAGATCAGACACCTGGTAGATGCCATCCGCAATGGCGATACGTCTGTAGCCAATATTACGTCGTTTTCTGCTTTGCTTGAAAAGCATATCCGTTTTGAAGAACGTGATCTGTTTCCATACATTCAGGAACAGATACATGCCGAACAGTTGAATGAACTTGGAAAAAATTTGCAGCATCTTGAAAGCAAGGCCTGCTCTGACTATCCGGTAAAGTTTTGGGAATAATGTTTGATCATTTTAAACACCGTGTTTATGGCAAAAGTTCTCATCCTGTTTGCGCATCCTGCAATGGAAAAATCAAGGGTGCATACTCGTCTTGTTGAGCATGTTCCAAAATCGGCAGAAATACGTTTTCATGATCTCTATGAACGTTACCCCGATTTTGATATTGATGTTGTGTACGAACAGCGGTTGTTACTACAACATGATGTGATCATTTTTCAACATCCGTTTTATTGGTACAGCTCGCCTGCCATTATGAAACAATGGATCGACCTGGTATTGGAACATGGCTGGGCATATGGTACGGGTGGCCGTGCTTTGGCAGGGAAAAAAATGATGAACGCTATCTCAACAGGTGGTTCCAAAAACTCGTACAGTGAAACAGGACGCAATCAATTCCGTATTTCCGATTACCTGTTACCGTTTCAGCAAACAGCTTTTCTGTGTGGCATGGAATACCTCCCGCCATTTGTAATACATGGCACACACCGGCTTTCGGATATCGATATCGATCTGCAGACATTGCAATATGAACAAATGCTGCTGGCATTGGTGCAGGATCGTATCAGCAAACCTGAGATCGAAAGTTGTGTGTACATGAACGATCTTGTTCCGATACCTGACGCAATACAATCATAACCATGGATAATAATTTATTTCTTTTCCAGGCAATGGTTTACCTGGCAGCTGCTGTTATCATGGTTCCACTTGCAAAACGCATGGGGCTTGGTTCGGTGTTGGGTTATTTGCTGGCAGGTATTTTAATTGGGCCTGCTGTATTAAAATTTATTGGCAACGAAGGCGAAACTGTCATGCATTCGGCCGAGTTTGGTGTGGTAATGATGTTATTCCTGATTGGTCTGGAGCTGGAACCGGCACTACTTTGGAAACTGCGGAAAGCAATACTTGGGTTAGGTGGTTTGCAGGTATTGATCACCTCCATCATTATTTCCGGTATTGCCTATTTTTTAGACTTGCCCTGGCAATCGTCGCTGGCAATCGGAATGGCTCTGGCGCTTAGTTCAACCGCATTGGTGTTGCAAACACTTGCTGAAAAAGGGATCAACAGAACAACCGCCGGACGAAGTGCATTTGCGGTGTTGCTGTTCCAGGATATTGCAGTAATCCCTATGCTTGCATTTTTTCCTTTGCTTGCAATCAGCGGGTTAACTACCGGTGACGGACATGCGAGTGCTGCAGGAGGTTGGATCGAAGGGCAGAGTGGAGGGATGCGTGCTTTAATTGTAACTGGTGCCATAGCACTTATCATCATCGGCGGACGTTATTTGATTCCTCCTATTTTTCGCCTTGTTGCCGGTACGCAGTTGCGTGAAATGTTTACTGCAACAGCGTTGTTACTGGTGATCGGTATTGCAGTTTTAATGTCGTCTGTTGGATTAAGTCCGGCATTGGGTACTTTTTTAAGTGGTGTGGTACTTGCTAACAGTGAATACAAACATGAACTTGAAAGCGATATTGAGCCATTTAAAGGATTGTTACTTGGTTTATTTTTTATTGCAGTAGGGGCATCGATCAATTTTGAACTCATCATTGAGCAACCGTTGTTGATTTTTGGATTGGTGCTGGCGTTGATGTTTGTAAAAGCTGTGGTGTTACTGATACTGGGCAAAATATTTGAACTGCGGGTTGATCAGAATATTATTTTTTCATCGTCACTGTCGCAGGTAGGAGAGTTTGCCTTTGTGTTGCTGAGTTTCTCATTAACCGAAGGAATCGTAGAAAAAAATTATGTAGAAGTGCTGATGGCAGTGGTAGCGATCAGTATGGCACTTACTCCCATTGCGTTTTTCCTGAATGAAAAATTTGTACTGCCATTTGTTGATAAAAAATTATCTGCAAACATTCAGGAAAAAGAAGCTGATTCGGTGGACGAAAAAAATCCGGTGATCATTGCCGGCTTTGGTCATTTTGGAAATACCATCGGTCGTTTTTTGCGGGCGCATGGTGTAAAAACAACATTATTGGATATTGACAGTAATCGTGTGGAATTTCTCCGGAAGATGGGTTTTAAAGTGTATTATGGCGATGCCAGTCGGTACGATATTTTATTGGCAGCCGGTGCTGCGGAAGCAAAAATGATCATTATTGCTGTAGATGATTCTGAGAAGCGCCTGGAGATGATTGAAACCATCAAAAAGCATTTTCCGGATCTGCAGATGTTGGTGCGCAGCAGTACCAGGGAAGATACGTATGATCAAATGAACGCCGGTATTCTCCACATTTATCGTGAAACAATTGATACATCCTTGCGCATGGGTGTTGATGCCTTGAAAATTTTAGGTCATCGTGCTTATACAGCGCAACGTGCAGCACGTACATTTTTCCGGTACGATGAACAGAAGCTGAAAGACCTGTCAAAAGTGCGTGACAATGAAAAAGAATATATCAACCAGGCAAGAGAATATATTGAAGAACTGGAAGAGATCATTAAGGCCGATACCAAGCAACTGCATTTACAAAAAGATCAGGGATGGGATGAAGACAGTTTGATAGCAGATGAGAAAGTGAAGAAAGATGAGTAAGTTTTTCGTTTGTAGTTTATAGTTGCCCTGCTCAACCTGCTGCCAATGCTGAAATGCTTAATTACAACTGAACAATAAAGCAAGAATAGCAGGGTCTTCCCTCTTGGGAGGGGATTAAAGGGTGGGTTGAAAAGATCGTTTGTAGTTTCTGGTTTATCATTTTTTGTGATAGGTTGCAATATTTGCTTCTATCCTCAAACATCATTCTTTCATGCTATGCTGTGCTCTTTCTAAACGATCATTCACGGCTCTTCCCAATCCCTCATCCGGTAAAAGTTCTGCAAGAATAACATCCGCATTCATACTGTCTGCTTCACGCAGTACACGAAACAGATTTTTTGCAGCCTCTGCTGCACTTCCGGTTGCTGATAAAATGAATTGCTGCTCTTTGGATAGTCCTGTTTGGTACTGCTGGAAATTAATGGTAATGATTTTTTTATCTGCAAAAGCAGGCAACAGTTCGTCAATAGCTCCAATGTACAATGGCGTATGTGTAGCATAATGACTTTTTAATTGTCCGGGTGCCGATGGATGATCGGTGATTTTTTTCTGATGCTTGATCTTTTTGCCAATCACTGCTTCTATTTGTTCAATAGCAATGCCACCCAACCGGTGCAACTCCAGTTCGCCATCTTCGTTCCAGCCAATAATGGTTGATTCCACACCCACACCACAAGGTCCTCCATCAAGTATGTATGGAATTTTATCATGCAAACCTTCAAACACATGCTGCGCAGTAGTTGGGCTTACATAACCCGATGGATTTGCACTCGGAGCCGCTACCGGAAAATCAAGTTGTGCGAGCAATTGTAATGTCAATGGATGATTCGGAACACGAATAGCCACTCGTTTACTACCGGCTGTAACAATATCCGGAACCGTTGGCTGTTTGTTGAACAACATGGTTAATGATCCCGGCCAGAAAGCAGTTGCCAATTGTTCAGCTTCAGCAGGAATATCTTTGATGAATTGTTTTGCCTGCTCAAATGAAGCCACATGCAGGATCAAGGGATTGAACTGCGGCCGGTTCTTTACTGTATAAATTTTCAATACTGCATCTTCGTTCAATGCATTGGCAGCAAGACCATACACAGTTTCCGTGGGGATGGCGACTAATTCGGCATTTTGCAGGAAGGATGCGGCTATTGAAATATCATGTCCGGTTTCAGTATGCATGCAGGTAAACGATACTTGTAAATTAAATCAGCAGCAAATGTACAGCTACAAATACAATTATGTATTGTTTGAGGTTTTGCATGCAGTCAGATATTGTTTTTAATACAGCCTTTTCAATCTATATTTGAAACTGACTATCCTGAACATGAAACTTGCTACTGCACTTTCCAAAAGTATTTTATGGCGGGGCCTTTATTTTTTATCAGTGATGTTGTTGAACATTCTGGTGGCACGTCATTTCCAATCGGATGGAAGCGGGCAGATCTATTACATCATCAATCTGTTGGCGTTTACACTTATCGTTATCAGTTTTTGCCTGGAAGCTCCGATGGGTTATTATCTCTCGCAGAAAAAACTGAATGAAACACAGCTGGCGGTTCTTTCAGTTGGCTGGACACTATTCATCATGTTGCCGGGATGGTTTATTATCCGGACACTTGAACTGCCAAAAGAAGGTGTTCTGGAATTGGCCGGTTTTCATTTGTCTGCATCGGCTTTTCTGGCAGGCAATCTGTTGATTTCTTTTTTTGTGGCTTTGTTTTATGCCAAGATGGATTTTGTGATACCGAACCTGTTGCTGGTTACTGTAAATCTGTTGCTAATTGCACTGGTGCCGAACAATGAATGGGTGAAAAGTTTCATCAGTAATGAAACCTATGTGCAACTTTATTTTCTTGGTTTTGCTGCACAGGGTTTTTTGTTGATGAGTGCTTTTTTATTTCGCTATTTTAAGTGGAGTGATCTGAAACTGATCCCGGCAGAATTGGTGAAGCCATTTCTTTCGTTCGCTTTTATTGCTGTTGTAACAAATTCCATGACTTTTTTAATGTACCGGATCGATTATTGGTTTGTCAATAAGTATTGTACTGATGCTGATCTGGGAAATTATATCCAGGCTTGTAAACTGGCGCAGTTGTTTTTTGTAGTGCCATCCATTCTGGCAGCAGTTGTTTTTCCAATGACTGCTTCCGGCAGAAAAGAAGAGATGAATGAAAAAATGCAGTTGCTTTCCCGTGGGTTGATTTTATTTTACAGTATTGCCTGCATTGGACTGGTTGGAGTCGGGTATTGGTTGTTCCCGTTTGTATTCGGACAATCATTTAATAATATGTACTTGCCTTTTATACTGCTGGTACCGGCAATTCTGTCGTATTCAGTAATCCATTTACTGGCTGCCTATTACAGCGGAAAGAAAGTGTTGAGTGTAAATTTTAAAGGGAATTTGCTTGCATTGATGATCATTATTGCCGGGGATATACTGGTGATTCCTCAATATGGAATTACCGGAGCAGCCGCTGTCAGCAGTCTTGGGTATATCTGCTACATGAGTTTTATTTTGCTCATGCACCGCAAAGAATATCAAAGCCGCTTTGCTGATTTCCTTGTGATTCGAAAAAAAGATGCGGTGTTGTTTTACAAGCTGCTCATGGAAAAAATCACTTCACGAAAAACAGATGCAGTATGAAGGTACTTTGGCTTTGCAGTTGGTATCCGCATGCTACCGACCCGTTTGATGGCGATTTTGTAGATCGGCAGGCAAAGGCATTAGCACTTTACAATGAAGTGCAGGTGATTCATGTTGTACAGAATTTTCATTTTCTGCAGAATATAAAACATAAACATGTTGAACAAAGGACTGAAGGAAACCTTTCATCTTCGGTTTATTTTTTACCACTTCACTTACATGGCCTTTCTTTTTTTCAAAAACTGCTTTTCAATCAACAATATCATAGCTTCTATCAGCAATTAATCGATGCATACATTCAACAAAACGGAAAGCCTGACATTATACATGTGCATGTGCCGGTTAAAGCCGGAGCAATTGCTGTTAAACTAAAAGACAACTATGGAATTCCGTTTGTAGTTACTGAACATAGTTCTGCTTATTATGAACATATACCTGAAAACTACTTTCAGAGAAACCGCTATTTCCGACATGTTACCAAAACAACATTTGAACAGGCTGCCGTTGTGAGTTCGGTGTCTCACTGGTTGCTGCATCGTTTGCAGGAATTATTTCAGCTCCGGAAAACACAACTGATCCGCAATGTGGTGGATACGGATTTGTTTTATTACAAGCCGGTCAGCAACAGTAAAAAACGGTTTATTCATGTATCATTGATGCATCCGTTAAAAAATGTAAGAGGTATTTTGTATGCATTAGCCGCCTTGAATCAGAAGACAACTGATTGGGAAATGATTTTTATCGGGCCTGCTTCAACTGCCGATCTAAAATTAGCAGGAGAGTTAGGGTTAACGCCGCAAATTGCGTGGAAGGGAACGTTGCAGTATGCGGAAGTTGCAAACGAAATGCAACAGGCCGATGCGTTGATACACTTCAGCAAATATGAAAATCTTCCTTGTGTTGTAAATGAAGCACTTTGCTGCGGATTGCCTGTTTTTTCTTCCAATGTAGGTGGCATTGCGGAATTGATCAATTCTTCCAACGGCATATTAGTGGAAGAAGGAGATGTGGATGCTCTGGCAAATGCATTGTACAGTTTCCTGCAAAACGCTTCATCGTATGATCGTGAAGCCATCGGTGCAAAAGCTGTTCAGCAGTTTCAATACAAAACAATCGGGAAAGAAATAGTTGAGCTTTACGAAAAGGTAGTAAGTAACAGTTAACCTTTCAGTTTTGCAACCAGCTCAATATATTCGCTCATGGCTGCATCTTTTGTTTTTCCTTTTAACGCAGCCCACGCTTCGTATTTTGCTTTGGCAACAAAATCGAAAGGGTTTGAAGGAGCGTCAATGTTTACATCACCTTCGCTTCCTTGTTTGTATAATGAATAAAGCTGAAGAAGTGTATCGTTACTCGGTTTCTCACTGAGTTCTTTACTTTCTGCTACCGCCTGCTCAAATTGTTGATGTAAGTCCATAAGTAGTAAGTTTCGACGAAATTAGGGAATCCCACTAAATAAATTTCTCCAGTATGAGAAATTCAAGCGGTTGCAGATGTTTACCGGTAAGATCGTCTTCTGCAAATGGCTTTCGCTCACCGGTCTCAGCATAACCATTCCGCTTGTACCAATCGATCAGCTCTTTCCGAACTGAAATCACCGACATATAAATACTGTTACATTGTACTTTTTGGGCATATTCTTCGGCTGCTTTGAGTAGTTGTTTACCGATGCCGCTGCCTTGCTCTGTTGGCGAAACACTGAACATGCCAAGGTAAAGACGGTTGCCATGTTTTTGCAGATTCACAGTTCCAATAATGTTGCCTTGCTCATTACTGTATTTCAAAATAACACTGCCAGGTTGTTGCATTACATCGATCACCGTTGCTTCATCTGTTCTGCGATCACCCGCAATCAGGTCAGCTTCCGTTGTCCAGCCTTTGCGTGATGATTCGCCTCTGTACGCACTGTTGAGCAATTGTTCAATTTGTTTGGCATCCTGTAACGTAGCAAGTTCGATCATGTAGTTTGCTTTGCGCCAAAATTAGTTGCTTCAAAAATGATTGCAAAAACAAAAGCCCTCGTTTGAAAGAGGGCTTTTGAAAAATCAATCACGATAGTTTAGTGCCGGTTGCCTATCGCCCAGCAATGCTTTGTATTGATAATCGCCTACCTGTTGTTTAAATTCTGCTTTTGCTTTTTCAATCAATTCGGGATGAAGAAAAAGATCGATCGCTGTCATCGCCATTGTTTTGGCCGATACCATCATGCCTTTTGTACCAATTTCTGTACCGCCACAGGCAACCGCCTGCCAGCTATGTGCAGCTGTACCCGGCACCCAGGTAGCAGAACGCAAACCAACAGTAGGTACCGCATAACTTACATCGCCCACATCGGTACTGCCGCCACCGGCATCCATTTCAATTTTCAAAGGCTTTACTGTGCCCGCATTTGCAACAGGAGGGGCAGGGAAACCAAAAGTTGATTGAATTTTATTTCCAAATTCAACTTCTGCTGCAGTGTATAAAACACCGCCTGTTTTGTCCAGGTTTTTTTGCATTACTTCGGCCAAAGTTCTGTTGAGCAGCAGATCATGTGTGCCTCCGATCATTTCATATTCCATTTTTGTATCTGTGCCAAGTGCTGCTCCGTTGGCTGCATTTACCACACGGTTAAAAATGCTTTGCACATAGTCACGCTTGGGATGGCGCACATAATAATATACTTCCGCATAATCAGGAATTACATTGGGCGCTTTACCTCCGTTTGTAATTACATAGTGAATTCGGGTTTCCTGTGGAATATGTTCACGCATCATGTTCACCATGTTGTTCATGGCTTCCACACCATCCAATGCCGAACGGCCACGTTCAGGTGATGCAGCTGCATGTGCTGAGACGCCACGAAAACGAAACTTGGCACTCATATTTGCCAATGCACTCGTCATGGTAATGCTGTTTTCATTGCCGGGATGCCAGTGTATGGCCACATCCACATCTTTAAACAATCCTGCCCGTACAAGGTATACTTTGCCGCTGCCACCTTCTTCGGCAGGACATCCGAATACTTTAATGGTACCGGTAAACTTTTTTTCTTCGATTAATTTCTTGATGGCAATGCCCGATGCAACAGAAGCAACTCCAAACAAATGATGCCCGCACGCATGACCCGCATCTTTCCCGGCACTTGTTTTTTCAGGAGCATTTGTTTGCGACAGACCGGGCAATGCATCGAACTCTGCAAGGATGGCAATCACCGGTTGTCCGCTACCGTAAGTAGCAACAAACGCAGTTGGAATGCCGGCCACACCTGTTGCTACTGTAAAGCCATTTTCTTTTAATGTTTGCTGCAGTAAGGCGCTGCTCTTTACTTCCTTGTAGCCCACTTCGGCATAATCCCATATCTGGAACGCCATGTTTTTATACTGATCGTAGTTGGCCTGGATGGATGTTGAAACCCGTGTTTTCAACTGATCATCTTTGGTAACGGCTGCTTTCTTTTGCGCCTGTACAGATACAAGCAACAACAGGAAAGCAATGGATAAAACGCTTCTCATGCTTTTTGATTTTATTGAAAGCAGGGAAGATAAGAAGCAAAACGGTAACAGGAAGCGGGAGCAGACAGATATTTAACTCATTAGGTCAATCATGCCTTTAAACACCAGAATAAGACCAACGATGGTTAAGCCATACAACGCAAAATCAAAATTGCTATCGCTGTTGAAGAGTAAAAGCGTAAACAGGAAGCCGGTTGTTAACAGAAACACACCAATGCCGCAGTAAACAAAAGCTGCATTGCGTTTCTTTTCATCACGTGCTTTTTTCCATTCGGTGAGATATTGCTGTGCAGCATCGCCGGGCAATCCGGATTCCAGTAAACGTTGCAGAATTTCCTCGGGTTTGAGGCCTTGTTGCTGAAGTGTTGTGATGTGCAGCATTACATCCTGCAATTGGGCAGTATTCATGAATGGCAAGTTTTAGGGAAGATAGAATTTTTCTGTGGTTTTTATAAACAGCCTGTGCGTTTTCTTCTGTGCCAGATAGGTGTCTGACGCTTGCAGCGTCCTGACACCGCCACTGGAATTTTGGGATGTACTGGTGTCCGGACATCGAAGATGTCAGACATCTTACAAGATTTTTCTTTTCATTTCAACCAGGATAATAAGCACTGAGCCGGCAAGGTAAGCAAGCATGTCCATCCACTCAAATGCTGAACCAATGACGATGCGTGCAGCTTTTGAATTTTGCAAGCCGAGTTTTTCAACAAGGTTGAAGTATTGTAAAGTTTCCACTGTAAAAGCAAAGAGTAACACGGCAATTGCTGTTCTTATAACAGGCGTTGCGAAGAAGGATTTGATGAAACAGTAGATGAGAATAACTACTAACAAGTCGCCGATGTAGGGGCGAATGATTTGATCGTTGACGTATAACGCAATCAGAATTTCGGTGATGAGAAGAATAATAAAAGAAACGAAGTAGCCCGAATTGAATTTAAATTTCATTGACCGTAATAATAGTAGTATTTATGGAATAATAGTAGCGGAAAGAATAAAAGGATTTTTTTTCAAACCTACGTTGGTGACAAGTAAGTCATTTGTTGTGTTTGGGTTGCCTCAAGAGTATCTTATCCCCAGCTCCAACACACTACTTTCCGCACGCCGAATTCACCTATCTTTGCCGCCTTGAAAATGAAGGAGATTTGAATGAAGAATATCAGGAATTTTTGCATCATCGCTCATATTGACCATGGAAAAAGTACCCTGGCCGATCGTTTATTACAAACTACCAACACCATCAGCGACCGTGACATGATGGACCAGGTGCTGGACGATATGGATCTGGAACGTGAAAAAGGGATCACGATCAAAAGCCACGCTATCCAGATCAATTACAAACACAAAAACGGGCAGGAATACATCCTCAACCTCATTGATACACCCGGTCACGTAGATTTCAGTTACGAAGTGAGCCGGGCACTGGCGGCCTGCGAAGGTGCCTTGCTGCTCGTGGATGCGGCACAGGGTATCCAGGCACAAACCATTTCCAATCTGTATTTAGCGATTGATAACGACCTGGAAATTATTCCTGTAATCAACAAGATCGACATGGAAGGTGCCATGATCGAAGAAGTAAAAGACCAGATCGTTGAACTCATCGGCTGCAAACCAGAAGAAATTCTGCTGGCCAGCGGTCGGGCAGGTATTGGTATTGAAGAAATACTGGAAGCCATTGTGGAGCGCATTCCGGCTCCGGTGGGCAAACCTGACGAACCATTGCAGGCGTTGATTTTCGACAGTGTGTTTAACAGCTTCAGAGGTATCATTGTGTACTTCCGGATTTTAAACGGAAGCATCAAGAAAGGCGATAAAGTAAAGTTTGTAAGTACCGACCAGGAATATGAGGCCGCCGAGATCGG
>CAYMSG010000062.1:0-12154 GCA_964392955.1 uncultured Chitinophagaceae bacterium
TTGCAGGTTGACAAAAATTGCTCGTTAATTTTTATAGCTCATTTCATGGTTTGAAGATAAATATTTCTGCTGTTCAAAAATGTTGTCATCCCGAGGTACGAGGGATCTGTTCATCTGTTGTACAATTGCTTGGCAGATCCCTCGTACCTCGGGATGACAAAAAAAGGCGACAGTTATACAACTGTCGCCTTTTTATACTTCGTTCTCGAATTTGTTACGTATGCTTAATTCTTCTGTGCCCGTTGCATGGAATTGCCACCTGTGCTTGCACCACGTGCGGCACCACCGCTTTGGCGGAACAACGTAAACTTCGATGGCAGTTCTTTCACCGGCCATAAGTTATTGCTTTCGTCAATGTCTGCCGTTTCACGCATCGGATCAATACGGATGGCGGTCACTTCTTTGTCTTTGATAAACACTTTTGTAAACTTCTGTTCATTCAGCTTCCATACACTTACCGGCACACGGTCTACTTCTTTGCTGCCGTCTTTGAAGGTCCACTCAACAATTACCGGCATTACCATACCGCCTTTGTTGCTAAAGCTCAGCTCATAAAAATTCTTATTCGCCCATTTGCTTTTGTTTTCTGTATCAACTGTAATAGCAGCTTCCCTGCGCTCCTGCACAAATTTTGCATCGGCACCAGGATTGAAGTAATAGTAATCACGCAGGCTGGTGTCGGCATCCGTTGCGTACGTAATGCTCTTATCTTCTTTGTTACGGAGTTTGTGTACCGCATCAAATTCTTTTTGCTCAAATGCAGCTGCATTGGCTGCATCGTTCAGCTTGAACCAACGCACTTCATCAAGCGAAATATCAACCGCTTCTGTACCATAGTACCAGCCTCTCCAGAACCAGTCAAGATCTACACCACTTGCATCTTCCATGGTACGGAACAGATCAGCAGGTGTTGGATGTTTAAATGCCCAACGACGTGCATATTCACGAAACGAATAATCAAACAGCTCACGACCCATCACCGTTTCACGTAAAATATTTAAACCGGTAGCTGCTTTGGCATAGGCATTGGGACCAACCTGTGTAACATTATCGCCCATGGTCATGATCGGTTCCAGTTGATCTTTCGGCAACTTCATATAATCAGTGATCAAATGCGCAGGACCACGACGTGAAGGATAGTTGTTGTCAAATTCACCTTCGGTCAAGAATTGGGTGAAGGTGTTCAATCCTTCATCCATCCACCAGTACTGGCGCTCATCACTGTTTACGATCATGGGGAAAAAGTTATGACCCACTTCATGGATCACCACACCAATCATTCCGTATTTGGTTGCTTCGCTGTAGGTACCATCTTTTTCTGTACGGCCATAGTTGAAAGCGATCATCGGATATTCCATGCCCTGCGATGCTTCTACTGAAATAGCAACAGGATAAGGATAAGGAATGGTGTGTTTTGAATATACTTTCAACGTATGTGCTGTTACCTTGGTTGAATACTTACGGTAAAGCGTATACGCTTCTTTGGGATAATAACTCATGGACATGATCTTCTTGCCTTCTACATACGTAGACATGGCATCCCAGATAAATTTGCGGCTGGCACCCCAGGCAAAATCACGCACATTTTCTGCAGAATAGATCCATGTTTTTTTATCCGTTGATTTGTCTTTTTCGTTGGCCTTTGCTTCATCCAGTGTAACAACTTCCACCACATCCTTTGCTGTTTGTGCCTGCTGCCAGCGTTGAAACTGTGCAGGGGTAAGCAGTTGTTTATAGTTCTGGCATTCACCGGTAGCAGCTACTACAAAATCACCGGGCACCGTCATCTTTACTTTAAAGTTGCCAAAGGTTAATGCAAACTCAGCACCACCGCTAAACTGTGTGTTCTGCCAACCCTGGAAATCGCTGTACACGGCCAGGCGTGGATAAAACTGGCTCATGGTAAACACGGCATTTCCATCTTCCGGAAACAGTTCATAACCGCCACGGCTGCCCCATACTCCACGATCGGGTATTTTATAATTCCAGTCAATCTTGAAAATAAATTTCTGTCCGGGCTTTAATGCCACAGGCAGATCAATACGCATCATGGTTTGATTGATGGTGTACTTGAGTGCATTGCCTGCTGCATCCACCAGCTTTGTGATCTTGATACCAAGCCCTGACTCCTGTGCAGTACGCCATTTTTCAAGATTCACAAGCTGTGTATTGCTCATGGTTGCTTCCATCCGGTTGCGGCCGTTGCGTAAGTAATCATGATCCGGATTGTGAATGTTTTCATCCAGCTGCATCCACAGATACGTTAATGGATCGGGTGAGTTGTTGAAATACGTAATGGTTTCGGTACCGGTTAAACGAAGATTGGCTTCGTCTAATTCCACACTCATGTCGTAATCGGCTTTTTGCTGCCAGTACTTGGGGCCGGGGGCACCACTGGCTGTACGATATTCATTTGGGCTCTGTAACAGGTACCCCAACTGCTCAAACCGGTTGCCATGATTGCTGCCGGGATTGCTCAGGGGCGGTTGTGCTTGGCTTACAACAGCAAGCAGCAAACAACCAAGTAAAAAACGCATGTGCATAGTTCAGATTTTTTTGCTTTTTATAACGGAAGGCGCTCCAGCGCCATGATCAATGCAATTCCAAAAATACCACCACTCACAAACAAGGTCCAGCTGTTGCGTTTGATGTTGAGCAATTGTACAAAAACAAATGCAACTAACAATACAAAAACAACAATCAGTAACTGACCGATCTCAAGCCCCACATTAAACGCCAGCAGCTGGGTAATGATGCTTTCATCTTTCCCCAGCATGCTTTTTAAATAATTGCTGAAGCCCATGCCATGGATCAACCCAAAAACCAGTGCCGATACATAGCGCCAGCGGCTGTGGGCTTTATCTGTATTGTTGCGCCACACATTTTCCAGCGCTGTAATGAGTATGGTAACCGGTATCAAAAACTCGATCCAGGTACTGGAAACAAGGATGCGGTTCAACACGCTCAACGCCAGCGTAATGCTATGGCCAATGGTAAATGCGGTGATAAGGATCAACACCTGCCGCCAGTTTTTTGCAGGGTAAGACAGGCACAGTGCCAGTACGAAAAGGATATGATCGTACCCCTTCCAGTCGGTAATGTGTAAAAAGCCCTCCCTTAAATAAAACCCAAAATCTCCCATTTTGGTGGCAGTGGTAGTTGAAGCATGGAAAATAAACCAGAAGTTTGTAACCTTGAAATTTAATATGAAGATGGTGGGAAAATTACATAAGCGGCTCGGGAAAAGAAAGCCGGTAGTGGTTAGTGGTGAGCCGGTAGTGGGTAGTAGTAAGGTATTAGCCGTGAAGAGACTGGCACTGCTAATGACTACCGGCTATTGGCCATCGGCTTTTAAAATCTATCGTCTGGGTTTACTATCGGCTGTCGCCTTATGGCTATCGGCTTTCTCTCTGCATCCTTTTTATATGAGCGTTACCGAACTGGAATACAAGCCTGCTGAAAAAGAAGTGCAGGTGTCTTGTAAAATTTTTACCGACGATCTGGAAGAGGCCCTGAAATTATCGTTCAAGCGAAAAGTGGATTTATTGAATACAGCTGCCAAAAAAGAAAACGAACAATTGCTGAACAACTACCTGCAGGAGCATTTAAAATTACAACTTGATGGCAAAGCCGTGCCGTTGCAAATCATCGGGTTTGAACAAGAAGGTGAAGCAGTGTGGATGTACCTTGTTTCAAAAAATACAGCCCCTTTTAAAACAGCTACAGTTGTGAACGATCTCCTGTACAGTTACAAAGAAGAGCAGATCAACATCATTCATTTTAAAAACGGAACCGAGCGAAAAAGTCATCGTCTCAATTATCCCACCAAACAGGTCACCTTAAGTTGGTAAAATCAACTGAATAGTCCAAGATAGATTTTTGCTGCCAGCAGCAGAATTACAAACAGGCAAGCCCACAAACCGTAGTAATAGATGGTGGATTTTTGTTGAAAGCGCATATGAACTTTATGATCAATACTTCGGGGCGTTAATTTGGGTGTAAGAATCGGGGTTAAAAACAGCATTTTCTTAGTCCATCCTTTCAGAATTGAACTTCCTTTGCGGTGTTCGTTCTTTATGTTCAGATTGTCGTAACCTGCCATCAAAAGTGCACGCAATGTGTAAAGCAATAAGAAGAATGCAATAAAACCGTAAAACATCAGCTGTAGCATAAAGTCAAAATTGGATTGGGTTAAGTTTTAGTTTACCATCGGTTTTCCATTCAATAGCAGGCGTCGGTGTTTTAAAATACTGCAGCAGAAACAAAGGCGCATTCAACGCCTGTGTACTGCGGATCCGATGCAGATCTGCATCGGGTGCCAGGTAAAACTGACGGGTGCGTTTAAACGAAGGTATTGTTTTGCCGTTTATGTCAGCAGGATTTTGCCTTGCACCAATCATACCGTCCGCACCTATACCTGCTGCAGCATTCAACCATACCGGAAAGGTACTTTCTGTTTTCATGAAGGAGCGCAGGTTTACCGATAGCCAATAGGTTTGTCCGTTATAATCTTTCATCAATCGTTCAGCCCATTTCGTACCCAACAGCTTGGGATTGTATTGTGCATATGGTGAAAAGCTGGCCGAAAATTTCAATCCGATGCGTTGCTGTCCCCACCCATATTGTTGTGCGGCAAACAAACCGGCACCCGATAAATTCGCCAGCATATCGCCTGCAGAAAATCCCCAGTCACGGCTAAAGCCATCCATCACTTCCACAATACTTAAAAACGCAAGCGATGTTAATGCGCCGCCAAGTATTGCCTGCTTGGGTTGTACGCCGCTCCAGCGCAACAGATCGTGCTGCATCACCGATACATTGTATGCAGTGGTAGCATGGCCCAGCTTGTCCATCTGTAACCATTCCCTGTTATCGTTCAACAAATGAAATTTGCTTTTCGGAAATTTTTTATACCACAAAAAATACAAACCAACAGAGGTGAGTACAAACACAGCTGATTCCGTCCACACAACTTTCTTCAACCTGTCTGGACGAAACTGATCACTTGGCGGTAAGAAATATTGCTGTGCACCTGCCTGCTTTGCAGTAACAGATGCCATTACCAGTATCAAAAAAAATCTGCCGATATAATGTTTTACTGCCATTGGCTGCTGCAAAATACGGAAGCTGCCGAAAATATCCATTGTTTACGAAATTGCTGTTGAAACAAAAGCAGGAGAATCATACATTTGATTTCCTAAAAAAATTACAACTGTATGCAAGCAACGATTCAGGCCAATGTTGAAAAATGGCTCTCCGGTAATTTTGAACAATCAGTAAAAGATGAGATCAAACAACTGCAGCAAAACAATCCCGATGAACTGGCTGATTCGTTTTACCGCAACCTGGAATTTGGTACCGGTGGCTTACGTGGCATTATGGGTATCGGCACCAACCGTATGAACAAGTACACGGTGGGAATGGCTACGCAGGGTTATGCCAATTATCTCAATAAAAGTTTTGGCGAAGGCAATGTAAAAGTGGTAGTGGGCCACGACAGCCGCAACAACAGTCGCCTGTTTGCAGAAATAGTTGCTAATGTGATGGGAGCAAACGGTATTCAGGTGTTTTTGTTTGAAGCATTACGCCCTACACCGGAGCTGAGTTTTGCGATCCGTCATTTAGGATGCCAGGGTGGTGTGGTTTGTACTGCATCGCACAACCCCAAAGAATACAATGGGTACAAAGCCTATTGGAACGACGGCGGACAACTGGTGCCACCACACGATAAAAATGTAATTACCGAAGTAGATAAAATTGCGGGAGTAGATGATGTAAAGTGGAGTGGTGGAGAGCACAATATTACATTGATCGGAAGAGAAATGGATGAAGCGTATATGCAGATGGTGCAAAGCCTCAGCGTATATCCGGAAGTATGCAAGGCACAACACGATCTCAAAATTGTGTACACCTCCATCCACGGTACAGGTATTACACTGGTGCCTGAAGTATTGCAGCGTTTTGGATTTACCAATGTAGCTATTGTGGATGAACAGAAAGAACCAAATGGTAATTTTCCAACTGTTGTTTATCCCAATCCTGAAGAAGCAGAAGCGATGAGCATTGGTTTGAAGAAAGCCAAAGAACTCGATGCTGATATATTATTGGGTACCGATCCTGACAGTGATCGTGTAGGCATTGGTGTAAAAGACCACAACGGTAACTGGGTACTGATGAATGGTAACCAAACGGCTGTGCTTGCTTTCAACTACATGATTGAAGCAAGAAAAGCAAAAGGCATCAATCAACCGAACGATATGGTGGTGAAGACCATTGTTACTACCGAAATGATCGATACCATTGCCAAGGCAAGCAATATCAATTGCTACAACGTGCTTACCGGGTTTAAATGGATTGCTGAACTGATCAAAGAAAAAGAGGCCACCGAAAATTATATCGTTGGTGGTGAAGAAAGTTATGGCTTGATGATCGGCAGCCAGCTGCGTGATAAAGATGCCATCAGTGCAGTAGCCTTGCTCTGCGAAATGGCAGCGTATGAAAAGAACAAAGGCCGCAGTTTGTACCAGAAAATGATCGATCTGTATGTGCAGTATGGTTTTTATAAAGAAAGCCTGATCTCCATTACCAAGAAAGGCATGAATGGGCAAGCTGAAATTGCTGAGATGATGGAAGGTTACCGTACCAACACACCAACGTCTATTAATGGTTCGGCAGTGGTGCAGTTGCTCGATTACCAGTTACAGAAAGGAAAGAATGTACAAACAGGTGAGGAGTGGACCATCAACTTACCAAAGAGCAACGTATTGCAGTTTGTGTTAGCCGATGGCAGTAAAATTTCTGCACGCCCAAGCGGAACAGAACCAAAGATCAAATTCTACTTTAGTGTAAATGCTCCACTTGATAAAGCAGAAAATTTTGATGCAGTACATCAACAGTTGAACGATAAGATTGATGGCATTATTAAGGATATGAAGTTGAAGTAAAGTACGAATGCCCGGCTATATGCAACAGTTCTGCATAAGCTGTCATCCCGACGAAGGAGGAGTCTGCTGAACAGAGTACATCAGCTCAACAGATTTCTCCTTTATTAATTATATGCAATGAATTTCTGATTTTCTGACAATTCGTTTTACTTTCAGTAAGTGTAATTGAGTTTGCACTAAAATAATAACTGATTATGTGCAAAATAATCACAATAGCTGTGGTAATTCTGCAAGCCTTCTTTATAGCAGGCGGTTGCAAAAAAAAGATTACAGTTGAAACTGCAACAGATCCTCCGGTTGTGCAAACTGATTTTGCAAAAGGGGCTGATGTTGGTTGGATCACTGAAATGGAAGCAACCGGTAAAAAATTCTACAATGCAGCAGGTGTGGAAACAGAAGGTATTGCATTGATGAAATCACTCGGCATGAACACGATCCGTTTGCGTGTGTGGGTAAACCCAACACCCTCCTGGAACAATGCAGCGGATGTGGTAGCAAAAGCAGTGCGTGCAAAAAATCTTGGTATGCGTGTGATGATCGATTTTCATTACAGCGATTCTTGGGCCGACCCCGGTAAACAAACAAAACCTGCAGCATGGTCGGCAATGAAGGTTACCGAACTGAAGACAGCATTGGCAGCACATACAACCGATGTGTTGAATCAATTAAAAACGGCAGGCGTTACACCAGAGTGGGTGCAGGTGGGTAACGAAACCAACAACGGCATGCTGTGGCCCGATGGAAGAGCATCAACCAGCATGAGTAACTATGCCCAATTGGTAAACGCAGGTTACGATGCAGTGAAAGCAGTATTTGCTTCTGCAAAAGTGATCGTACATGTATCAAATGGTTGGGATAACTCGTTGTTCCGCTGGAACATTGGCGGGCTCATCAATAACGGTGCAAAGTTTGATGTGATCGGTATGTCGCTATATCCCTCTTACGTTGCAGCAGGATGGGCAAGTGCCAATCAGCAATGTCTTACGAATATGAATGATATGGTTGCACTTTACAATAAAGAAGTGATGGTGGTGGAAGTGGGTATGCCATGGGATAGTGCGGCAGAATGTAAACTGTTCATCACCGATCTGATTGCGAAGGTAAAATCGGTAACCAATAAAAAAGGTTTGGGTGTGTTGTACTGGGAGCCGCAATCGTATGGCGGATGGAAGGGGTATACACTCGGAGCTTTTGATAACAGTGGTAAACCAACTGTTGCCATGGATGCATTTAAAAATTAAGTTTCCTGAAAAACATGGTATGTGTCGTTACTGGCATTTGAAAAATAATGTTGTTCAATCGTATAAGTAGGGTTTAAAAAAAATCTTCCGTTTCTGCGAAGGACATTTTACCTGTATCCGATAAACATCAATACTTTACAGGCTTTAGGAAATTTAGTATTACGGGTTAGTTTATTTACCGAAGATCAATTTCTGATCTTTTTAAATAATCAGGAAAGAATAAAGAATGAAACAAAAACAGCTTACATTTTTTGCAGCGGCAATGATTATGTGCATTTGCACTTTCGCACAACGCAAACAAATCAACATCGACGACAACTGGAAGTTTGCATTTGGTCATGCAGCAAACCCGGAGAAAGATTTTAACTACAGTATCAAAACGATATTCTCAAAGTCGGGAGGAGCTGCAGGCACCGCCATTGATCCTCGGTTTAACGACAGCAGCTGGCGTACACTTGATCTGCCGCACGACTGGGCGGTTGAATTACCCTTTGCTTATGTAGATAATTTTGATGTTGAAAGTCATGGCTACAAGCCCGTGGGTGGTTTGTTTCCTGCAACAAGCATTGGTTGGTATCGCAAACAATTTACAGTTACAAAAACCGATTCAGGTCGCAGATTTCAATTACAGTTCGATGGTATTTTTCGTGATGCCAATGTATGGATCAATGGATTTTATCTCGGCAATAACAAGAGCGGTTATGTGGGTGTGAATTATGATGTAACTGACTTTCTCAACTTCGACCGCAGCAATGTGATTGTTGTACGTGTGGATGCAACACAGTACGAAGGTTGGTTTTACGAAGGCGCAGGTATTTATCGCCATGTATGGCTCAACAGTTATCCGTCTTCGCATATTGCAACGGATGGTGTGTTTGTGTATGCCAATATCAACGGCACTAAAGCAACATTGAACGTAGAGACAGACATCATCAATGAATATGGCAGTTCAAATAATTATACAATATCCACTTATCTCACCGACAGAGCAGGGAATAGAATTGCAGCAGCCAAAGAGCAAACCGTTGCATTGAATGTGCTCGAAGAAAAAACGATCAAACAAACCATTGTAGTAAATAATCCAACGCTGTGGTCGTTGGAAAATCCATATCTGCATCGTGTAGTAGTGGAGTTAAAACAGAACGGAAAAGTCATCGACCAGCAGAAACTTCGTTTTGGTTTCCGCACGATTGAAGTAAAACCGAATGGTGTTTTCCTGAATGGGAAATACATAAAAATTTATGGTACCAATAACCATCAGGATCATGCGGGCGTTGGCAGTGCATTGCCGGATTATTTGCAATACTATCGTATTGATCTGTTGAAAAAGTTTGGAAGCAATGCCTACCGTACCAGTCACAATGCACCAACACCTGAGTTGCTGGATGCATGTGATAGCTTAGGCATGCTGGTGATGGATGAACAACGGTTGCTCAACAGTGGTGCTGAATACATGGATCAGTTTCAACGCTTGGTAAAACATGACCGCAGCCGCACTTCTGTTTTTATGTGGAGCATCGGTAACGAAGAAGGCTGGATTCATACAACATCACATGGTAAACGTATTGCAGAAACATTCATCAATAAATTAAAACAACTCGATCCAACACGGACCTGTACATACGCTGCTGATCTGGCGAATGTGTATAAAGGTGTGAACGAAGTGATCCCTGTTCGCAGTTTCAACTATCGCCAGTTTGCTGTTGCAGATTATCATAAAGATCATCCCAACCAACCGATACTTGGTACAGAGATGGGAAGTACAGTAACCACACGTGGAGAGTTGGTAAAAGATTCGATACGTGGTTATTTACCCGACCAGGATATTACAGCACCATGGTGGGCCAGCCGTGCAGAAGAATGGTGGAAACTTGCTGCAACAAATGATTTCTGGCTTGGTGGTTTTATCTGGACAGGTTTTGATTATCGTGGTGAACCAACGCCGTTCAAATGGCCGAACATCAATTCGCATTTTGGTATCATGGATGTGTGCGGCTTTCCAAAAAATATTTATTACTACTATCAAAGCTGGTGGACAGATAAAGATGTGTTGCATATTTCTCCGCACTGGAATCATCGGAACGAGTGGGGGCAACCGAAAAAACAAATTGATGTATGGGTGAACAGTAATGCAGATGATGTGGAGTTATTCCTCAATGGCAAAAGTTTAGGTAAGAAAGATATGCCACGCAATGGTCACCTGCAATGGAAAGTGGAATTTGAGCCAGGTAAACTGGAAGCAGTTGCCTACAAGAAGGGAAGAAAATTAACAAGCAAGGTTGAAACAACCGGCGTACCCGTTGAAGTGGTGTTGACACCGTATAAAACAACGATGCTGGCTGATGGTAAAGATGCAACAGTGATGAATGTAACCGTTGTTGATCGTGAAGGACGGGAAGTGCCTGATGCCAACAACATGATCTATTTTAAAGTGGAAGGTGATGCCAGGATTATTGGCGTTGGTAATGGCGATCCCAGCAGTCATGAAGCAGATAAATGTGCAGATGGTTTATGGCAACGCAGTTTGTTCAATGGGAAATGCCAGGTCATTATTCAGTCGGGTAAGAAAGCAGGGATATTCAAAGTAGAAGCAAGTGCAAAGAATTTGTTTACCGGTTCAACGGATGTCATTACTGTTGATCCTGCAAAAGCAAGTGTTATAACAATTGATGAAAAATATAAACTAAAAGGCGAAGCTGCAAAACCAAGAGCGGTTGATCAAATGATGGGTGCCGATATTTCGTTCTTACCTGAGCTCGAAGCAAGAGGTGTAAAGTTCTCTGATAAAGGCGTAACAAAAGATGCCATTGAGATCATCAAAGATCATGGCATCAACTATGTGCGTTTACGCATCTTTCATGATCCTGCACAGGATAGCGGCTATTCACCAAAGAAAGGTTTTTGCGATCTTAACTACACCAAACAAATGGCGAAGCGTGTAAAAGCGGCCGGTTTAAAACTCTTGCTCGATTTTCATTACAGCGATTATTGGGCCGATCCTGGTAAGCAATACAAACCTGCAGCATGGAAAGGTCTTTCGTTTGAAGAGTTGAAGAAAGCTTTGTATGATTATACAAAGATGGTGATGGAAGAATTGAAAGCACAGGGTACAACACCTGATATGGTGCAGGTGGGCAACGAGATCAATCATGGTATTGTATGGCCCGATGGAAATGTGGCAAATATTGATCAGCTGGCACAATTACTTTGTGCAGGCACTGCAGCAGTAAAAGCGGTTGATCCAACAGTGCAGATGATGTTGCATGTGGCACTGGGCGGACAAAACAACGAATCGGTTTTCTTTATCGATAACATGCTTGCTCGTGGTGTGCATTTTGATGTGATCGGTCAATCGTACTATCCCAAATGGCATGGTACATTAGCTGATCTGGAAAATAATCTGAATGATCTGGTTCGCCGTTATAACAAAGATGTGATCGTGGTAGAATATTCAGCATTAAAAGAAGAAGTAAATAAAATTGCATTCAGTCTGCCAAATGGAAAAGGAAAGGGCACCTGTATTTGGGAACCACTCAGTACATGGGAACAGTTTTTCGATAGCGATGGAAAATCAAACAAGTACTTGCTGCTGTATGATGAAATGAGCAAGAAGTATTTGAAGCAGTAGCGAAGGTCACTCACCTAAACGAAAAGTAATAAATTTATTTATTCATTAAAAAATCTCTCCACCAATAACCACTGTCTTTAATGGTGCGTAGTTGTGTCATGAAATCAACATGAATTAAACCAAATCTTGCCTTAAAACCTTCACTCCATTCAAAGTTATCCATGAGCGTCCATGCTAAATAGCCTTGTATTTTCACGCCTTCCTGTTTGGCTTTATAAACGGCTGCCAGGTATTGTTGAAAATAATCGATCCGTTCTGTATCATGAACAGAGCCGTTCTTTAGTGTGTCTTTAAAACATGCACCGTTTTCCGTAACAATAATCGATTTTACACTGCCATAG
>CAYMSG010000063.1:0-12130 GCA_964392955.1 uncultured Chitinophagaceae bacterium
CAGAAAGCGCTGCAGTTGAATCTGAAACCAATCGTGGTGATCAACAAAGTTGATAAACCAAACTGCCGTCCGGATGAAGTACATGATTCGGTATTTGATCTTTTCTTTAATCTCGATGCTACAGAAGAACAGCTCGACTTCCCTACATACTATGGCAGCGGAAAGAATGGCTGGTTCAACGATTCATTGACAGAGATCGATAATATCTTCCCGTTGTTAGATGGTATCATTAAGCATGTGCCTGCACCAAAAGTTGCAGAAGGTCCGTTGCAAATGCAGATCACTTCACTGGATTATTCATCGTTCCTTGGCCGTATTGCCATTGGTAAAGTAAGCCGTGGTTCAATTAAAGAAAGTCAGCAGGTAGCATTGATGCAGGCCGATGGTACAGTTCGTAAACTGAAAGTAAAAGAACTGTATGTGTTTGAAGGAATGGGTAAAAAGAAAGTGACAGAAGTTGTTGCCGGCGATCTTTGTGCAGTAGTAGGCGTGGAAGACTTTAATATTGGTGATACGTTGGCTGATGCTGAAAATCCGGAAGCATTACCGGTGATCAGTGTAGATGAGCCAACCATGAATATGTTGTTTAGTGTAAACAACTCTCCGTTCTTTGGTAAAGATGGTAAGTTTGTTACCAGCCGTCACCTGCGTGATCGCTTGATGAAAGAAACAGAAAAAAACCTGGCACTTCGTGTTGCAGATAGTGAAGATGGTGATAGTTTGGTGGTGTATGGTCGTGGTATTCTTCACCTTGGTATCTTAATTGAAACCATGCGCAGAGAAGGATATGAATTAACAGTTGGACAGCCGCAGGTAATTACCAAAGAAATCAATGGTAAAAAATGTGAACCTTACGAAACGTTGGTGGTGGATGTGCCGCAGGAGTTTGCAAGTAAAGTGATCGACCTGGTTACACGTCGTAAAGGTGAAATGCTGGTAATGGAAACCAAAGGTGAAATGCAGCATTTGGAATTCGATATTCCTTCTCGTGGGTTAATTGGTTTGCGTACACAAATGCTTACTGCTACAACCGGTGAAGCTGTTATGGCACATCGCTTCAGTGAATACAAACCGTGGAAAGGTGCAATCCCTGGCCGTAACAATGGTGTATTGCTTTCGAAGTTCCAGGATAAAACAACAGGTTACTCGATTGATAAATTACAGGATCGTGGTACGTTCTTTGTTGATCCGGGTGAAGATGTATATGCAGGACAGATCATTGCTGAACACATTAAGCCAGGTGATCTTGTTGTAAACGCAACGGAAGGAAAGAAATTAACCAACCACCGTGCAAGTGGAAGTGATGATGCAACACGTATTGCTCCAAAAACCTTACTTACACTGGAAGAGTGTATGGAGTACATTCAGTTTGATGAGTGTATTGAAGTAACACCCAATTTTATTCGTATGCGGAAGGTGATTTTAGATGAAGAAGAAAGAAAGAAACAATCAAAAGCCATGAGTGCACAAATGGCGTAAGAGATAAAAGTAAAATCCCCCGATAATTTATCGGGGGATTTTTTATTTTGGCAAAACTGTTTATCCTTCCACACGTTTAATATCTGCTCCCAACTTGCGCAAACGTTCATCAATGTACTGATAGCCTCTGTCGATCTGTTCAATATTCTGAATAATACTTTTTCCTTCGGCACTTAATGCAGCAATTAACAATGCCTGCCCGGCACGTATATCAGGACTGCTCATGGTTATTCCTCTTAACTTCTGCTCACGTTCTAAGCCAATAACCACTGCACGGTGTGGATCGCACAAAATGATCTGCGCACCCATGTCGATTAGTTTATCGACAAAGAACAAACGGCTTTCAAACATTTTCTGATGTATGAGCACACTTCCTTTTGCCTGTATGGCTGTTACAAGAACAATACTCAACAAATCAGGAGTAAAGCCCGGCCATGGATGATCGTAAATGGTTAACACACCACCATCGAAATAACGTTGTATTTCATAGATTTCCTGTTCGGGAATATGAATATCATCGCCATCGATGTTCAGTTGAATACCAAGCTGTCGAAATTTTTCCGGAATAATTCCCAATTGATCAACACCTGCACCTTTGATGATAATATCGCTTTGCGTCATCGCCGCTAAACCAATGAATGAACCAACTTCGATCATATCCGGTAAAATACGATGAGCCGTTCCGCCTAAGTAATCAACACCTTCAATGGTAAGCAGGTTGCTGCCCACACCGCTGATCTTTGCACCCATGCGGTTCAGCATGGCACACAATTGTTGAATATAGGGTTCACATGCCGCGTTGTAAATGGTAGTGATGCCGGTGGCCATACTGGCTGCCATTACAATATTAGCTGTGCCGGTTACCGATGGTTCGTCGAGTAACATGTCAACGGCTTTTAATCCATCTGTTGTTAAATGAAAGAAACCATCCTCTGCATGGTAATTAAATGCTGCTCCCAATTTTTCAAAACCAATAACATGTGTATCCAATCTTCTTCTTCCAATTTTATCGCCACCCGGTTTTGGAATAAATGCTTTTTTGTAACGGGCAAGCATTGGTCCGGCCAACATTACACTGCCACGAAGCCTGCCACTTTTCTTTTTAAACCGTTCGCTATGCAGGTAATCAATGTCTACATCATCGGCCTGGAAAATACAGGTGTCCCGTTGTGGCCGTTCGATCTTTACATTCATTTCGCCCAACAATTCAATGAGCAGGTTTACATCAACAATATCGGGGATGTTGGTGATCGTTACTTTTTCGGGTGTAAGTAAAACTGCACTGATGATTTGCAGTGCTTCATTTTTTGCACCCTGGGGAACAATTTCTCCTTTGAGTTTTTTACCACCTCTTACTTCAAACGAATGCATGGCCTGTAGTTAAATGTTTTAAGTGTGTTGCCTTGTATGGCTTGGAAATACAAAGTACAGGGAAATAAAAAAGGTTAACAAGAACATTTCTTATTAACCTTTCAAATAGTTTGCAGAACGAATGATCAATACCTCTTTTTGAACTTTCCGCCGCCGCCATTACCACCACGGTTGTCACGGCCACCACCTCTGTTATCTCGTCCGCCACCGCCGCCACTGCGTTGCTGGAAATGCTTTTTGAATTTTCCGCCACCGCCGCCACGGTTTTCTCTGAAATCATCGCTAGGACGATACTGACGCACAAAAGGCCGGTTATTAAACTCAAGTTCACCTTTGGTGATAGCAGTTAATTCTGCCTGTATTGCATCGTCATGAATATTTTCTTTATGCCAGTTGTTGTACGAAAGCTTCATGTAATAAGCAATGGCATTGGCAAAACCCTGTTTCTTTTCGGGATTCTCTTCTTTTAATGCCTTATCAATTACCAGCTCAATATTTTTTCCCAAATGATTTAAACGGGGGTAACGTTTCGGGTAAGGCAACGGGTTGGGTTTTGCCTTTAACGATTCACGGGTAGGAATGGGATAAGGACTTTCAACATCTAATTTAAAATCGGAGATCAGAAATAAATGATCCCAAAGTTTATGACGGAAATCTTCTACATTCTTTAAATGCGGATTCAGAAAACCCATTAACTCAATTACCACCTGCGCCTGTTCCTGGCGTTTCGATCTGTCTTCAATGGTCAGGATATGATCAACCATTTTTTGAATATGCCGTCCATATTCCCGGATGGTTAAATGATTCCTGGTAGTATTATATTCCATAGTTGTAAAAGCAAATGTAAGCAAAGGGATGATAAAAAAAGCTGCCCTTTTGGGGCAGCTGGTTCCAGTGGTAAACTATGACTATCGAAAAACTTATTGTTTCACTATTTTTTCTGTTGTGATCTCCTGCCCGTCAATAATCTGAAGCAGGTACATTCCACTGGTAATTGCACCGGTTTGCAGAAGGTTAAAACCAGCGCTGGTTTTGCCATTTGCTACAGCACGGCCACTCATGTCGAGAACACGCCAGTTATAAGAGCCGTTGCTGTTGAGGGCAATTTCATTCTTATTGATAATATTGGTTACTACATCGAATTTTGAACTGTTGCCAACTTCACGCAGCGCTACCACATTTGAGTAATATTTTAATTGTGAAGCTGTAGTTACAAATAAACGGTAGAATACGGTTTTCTTTTCTGTTGGTAAATGTTCAAAGCGTGTACTGTTGCTGTTTACCGATTGTAAACTGCTGAAGTTACTTCCTGTAGTGGACGTTTCAACTACAATGGATTCAATGGGTTCGTCAGCAACAATGTTCCAGTTTAATTCGTGTTTGTTGTTTGTTGCTTTACCGGTAAGCTTCATGCTTTGTACAGGTAATGTAGATGGTAAAGCGGCACCGCTTACTACATAATCGCCCAGCATACCATAGTTGGTAACGTTTGTATTGGCTGCATTGCTCAGGCGTAAATAATAAGTGCCGGGAGTAAATACGCTGTCAATCGAAACACTTAATGTGTTGGCAGGATTATATGTTGTGATAGTATTTCCTCTATCATTCAAAATAGCCAACTGTAAGTCAACGTTCGGCTTTGTAGTACCTGATGGTGCAGGATTAGCAGTCATTTGGTAACGGGATGCCTCGGTAATATCAATTCGGAAAATGTCTATGTCATCAGTTGTATTAATCTTACTCTGCACAGCAAAAGATTTGATAACCGGTTGAGGAGAATTCAGTGGCCCACCTGAAGTCATTGAAACCTGTGTTGAGGTACGATAAGTGTTACCGACAGAGTCAACTTTAAATCCAAAGCCATTTGTTGAATTTGCGAGAATTGCAAGATCATCTTGTAATTTACTGCAACCTTGAGTTGTAGTACCTCTGTGCCATAAAGTAAGCGTTTTTCCATAGCTGTTACCCATAATTGGTGCCCAACTGGTAGAGCCTGAACCTGTACCCGGGTTGTACTCAGCTACAAAATTGCAGTTAGCATCATATAATGTTTGGTGATTTAAGCCAAGTGTATGACCTGTTTCGTGCGATGCAGCTTCACCTATATTTTTTTCATTGTATCCCAACAGATTTGCAAATACAAACCCCGGAATTTCCATGCCCCAGGTAAAAGAGCCAAGATAAGCTACGCCACCCGCACTTCCGTACCAGCTGCTATAAGCAGTAATGATGATGCGTTGCCGTTTGTTGATGGGAGCAGCAAAATATACAGTTGAATCTGTAGTAATATTCAAATTAAAAGGACTGAAATCTTCAGCTATCTGGTAAAATGCAGTTGTGATTTGAGCATTTGACAAACCAGATGCTGTGGCATAAAAATGTGTTCCGCCATTCCAATAAGGGCTTTGTACCATGTGTCCGTCAAAGTCAAGAAAAATGGTTGCGCTTGCGTTGGGATTGCTGCTGAGTTTTGGCACCTGCGCTGAGCTGTAGGCTGTTGCCATAAAAGCAACAAGGCTTAAAAATAAGATACGTGTCATAGTTGTGGATTTTAAAGAGAATAAATTACCTGCTGGAACAGATAGATTTAATCGGCGAGCATATTAGAGACCTGTACTTTATTCCAGGTATAATTTCCTGTTATAGGATCTTTCTCCATCATGAGCATATCACTGTGTTTTTTGCTGAGCATTACACCACGATAGGCAGTAGTTTGATCAGGCAATGTAATTCGGGAGATCGACAATAACAGACCCGGACGATCAGTTGATTGAATAGTAACAGTTGTAAGACCCGGCGCATCGCTGGTGATAGCAGTTACTTCACCTTTAAAGCGAAAACCATTGGTAACAACCAGATCAACCTGCTGCTTTAAGCGATAGCTCATCACTTCATTGATGAAATTCTGAGATGGAGCAAACCTTCCCGCAACTGTGTTAAACATTGCCGGTTTAGCATCATGTTTTTGACGACCTGATTCGAATTTTAGTTCTTGTGAATACGATAGAGATGAGAGAGTACTACAGATAAGTACAAAGACTAGCTTCTTCATAGAATACATTTTTGGATATTGAACACTGGATTACCAAACAAATGTAGAGTGAAGCTTTCACCTGTACAATAGGTGTTTCCCTATAAATAAAATAGACCCCGCTGGAAAGCGGGGTCGTTTACCCAAAATCCACATTGTAAAACCATCAATGTATCCTGACTCTTCCCTGTTGCGAAAGAATTATTTCTAAATTATAAATAATTAACGAACAATTATTTATAATATTTTTTTTGATCAAATCCACATCCATTAAATAACAATTACTGTTCCAAACTTTCTATCTTTTTGTATTTTTTTTCTGTAGGTAAAGTATTTTTCAAATTTTAGGTGAAAATGCTTAATCTGTTGACCGTAAATTCTACATTTTCAATAAAGCCGTGCGAGTATATATTCTGACAATGGCGGAATTTCATGTACAAAGTTAATCTCACAGGCTAAAAAAAACAATCGTACTTCTTTTGAATAAATGCTTGGGAAATCAACGTTTCAATTGCACAAATTGCTGTTGTTCATACTCATTTTTTTGTTTTTGTTGAATCATAACGAACTGTATTGCACAATTTTTTTCACACCTACCTTTGCGCTCTCATATGGTGATTGCAATAAATACAAAAGCGTTGCTTCCGGGAAAAATGGAAGGGTATGGTTATTATATCGAAGAAATCTTTTCACGTATTGCCAATCAGCACCCGGAACATCAGTTTTATTTTCTCTTTGATCGGCCATTTGATGAGCGGTTTGTGTACGCTCCTAATATTCAGCCCGTTATTGTAACTCCACAAGCCAGGCTGCCCATTTTATGGCAGCTTTGGTACAATTGGAAAGTGCCTGCTGTTCTTCGAAAAATTAAAGCAGATGTATTTGTGAGTCCGGATGGTTTTTGCTCACTCCGAACAAAAGTGCCGCAATGCCTTGTGGTACACGATCTGGCTTTTTTACATTACCCTCATTTTATCAGTAAATCACATCTCCGCTTTTATCGGAAATACACGGGGCGTTTTCTTGAAAAAGCAAAGACAGTAGTAACAGTTTCCTCTTTTTCCAAGAACGACATCATCAATCATTACGCTGTTAATCCTGAAAAGATCCATATAATTGGTAATGCACCAAACCCGGTTTTTCAGCCGATGGATTACGAGGAAAGGGAGCAGATCAAGGAGAAATATACTGCTGGTTGCGAATACTTTATCTACACAGGCTCCATCCATCCCCGCAAAAACCTGATTCATCTGCTCAAAGCCTTTTCACAGTTTAAGAAATGGCAACGCAGCAACATGAAATTGGTAATTGCCGGCCGGCTTGCCTGGAAGACAGATGAATTTACCAAGTTGCTTTCCACATTTAAATTCAGGAACGATGTTGTTCTTACAGGCTACCTGGAAAAAAAGGAACTGGCAGCATTGGTAGCAGCTGCCTATGCCATGGTTTATCCATCTTTGTTTGAAGGATTTGGCGTACCTCCACTTGAAGCATTGCAATGTGGAGTACCCGCCATTGTTTCCAATAACAGTGCTATGCCTGAAGTGGGTGGCGATGCCTACTTGTACATTGACCCGGAGAATGTAAAAGATATCGCTGAAAAAATGCTCCTTATTTACAAAGATGAATCTTTACGGAGCCGTTTAATTGAAAACGGACGAAAGCGCCTGCCGCTCTTCAGCTGGGATGATGCGGCCAAAAAAATGTGGAGCTGTATTGAGCTGGCTGCCGTTACTGAATAACCTACCTTTGCCGCACAAATTTTCGTATGCATAAAAGTAATATTTCAATCGACGTTTACCTGGACGATCAGAAAGTACCGGAACAAATTAAATGGAAAGCCAGCGACAGTAATGCAGATATGGAACAGATAGCCAAAGCCATGATGGTTGCATTTTGGGATGGTGCTGATAAATCGGCTTTGCGGATCGATCTCTGGACAAAAGATATGATGGTGGATGAAATGGCTGATTTCTATTATCAATTATTAATGACCATGGCCGATACATTTAACCGTGCTACCAATCAGCCGCAACTGAGTGAAGAAATGAAAGCGTTTGCAAAAAGCTTTATGCAAAAATTCAAGCAGGAACAACTAAAACAAAATCAGTAATACACTATGAGTCTTGAAACACAGATTATGGCACAAATGAAAGATGCCATGAAAGCAAAAGATGAAGCTGGCTTGCGTGGCTTACGGGCTATTAAAGCTGCTATTTTACTGGCAAAAACCTCTGGTGGAAGTGGTGAGCTTACAGCCGATGATGAAATAAAGCTGTTGCAGAAATTGGTGAAGCAGCGAAAAGATTCGCTGGATATTTATCGGCAGCAGAGCCGGGCTGATCTTGCGCAGAAAGAAGAAGAGGAAATTGCAATCATTGAGAAATTCTTACCCAAACAATTGGATGCAGCAGAGTTGAAAACCATTATTGCCGGTATTATTGCGGAAACAGGTTCTTCATCGGCTGCAGATATGGGAAAGGTAATGGGAGCCGCTAATAAACAACTTGCAGGACAAGCCGATGGGAAAACCATCAGTGCTGTTGTAAAAGAACTTCTAAGTAAATAAGCACAATGCTGGATATCATTGTAATTATAGCAATGGCATTTGCAGTGGTAAAAGGCATTCGCAACGGCCTCATCATAGCAGTATTTTCCATACTTGCATTTGTAATTGGATTAGCAGCGGCGTTAAAGCTCAGTACCGTTGTTGCGGCATGGCTTTCGCAATCAACCAATATCAACATGCAGTGGCTGCCCTTCATTGCGTTTGCGTTGGTATTTTTTATTACTGTATTTGCCATTCGCTTTGTTGCAAAGCTCATTGAGAAGGCAGTTGATATGGCCTGGATGGGGTGGATGAATAAACTGGCGGGCGTACTTGTGTACGCATTGTTATATGCACTTATTTTAAGTGTACTGTTTTTTTATGCATCACAAATGAATATAATAACTGCTGAAGCAATTGCCGGATCACGCACATACTCCATTATTCAGCCGTTTGGTCCAAAAGTGATTGAAATGATCGGTATTGTAATCCCCATTTTCAGCAACATGTTTACAAAGCTCGAAGCCTTCTTCGAAAAGCTTGGCGGAGAACTGCAGCGGCAATAACATCATTCTGCAACTGAATTACAATTTTTCACGCAAATCGACTATTTTAGCAATTAACAACCGTTATTTGCTGCCAGTACATGAACTACGAAATTATACAGGAAGGAAAATTTAAGTATATCGAAGCAGGCGAAGGCGAGCCGCTGATGTTGCTTCATGGATTATTTGGTGCATTGAGTAATTTCAAGGACCTGATCGATTATTTCAGCAAGCGTAACAAAGTGGTTGTTCCAATGTTGCCTTTGTTTGAGTTGGATCTGTTGCATACAACAGTGGGTGGATTGGAGAAATATGTGCAGAAATTTATTGAGTTCAAGAATTATAACAATATTCATTTGCTTGGTAATTCATTGGGTGGCCATGTTGCGTTGGTGCATGTGCTCAAACATCCTGAACGCATCAAGTCCCTGATTTTAACAGGAAGTTCCGGTTTGTTTGAAAATGGTATGGGCGATACATACCCTAAGCGTGGCGATTATGAATACATCCGTAAAAAAACGGAAGTAACGTTTTACGATCCTGCAATGGCGACAAAAGAACTGGTTGATGAGGTGTATGAAATTGTAAATGTCCGGCTCAAAGTAATCAAGGTAATTGCATTAGCAAAAAGCGCCATTCGGAATAACCTGGGCGATGAGTTAAAAGAAATTAAAACGCCAACTTTACTTATCTGGGGTAACAATGATACCATTACGCCACCGTTTGTAGGGAAGGAATTCAATAAACTTATTCCAAACTCTGAACTGCATTTTATTGATAAATGCGGCCATGCACCCATGATGGAGCGGCCCGACGAGTTTAACGAAATATTAAACGGGTTCCTTACCAAATTAAATACCCCGGTACCCGTCTAACAAAGAAACAAATGACAATGACAGCAGCCGAGCTTATATCAAACCACATACCC
This sequence comes from uncultured Chitinophagaceae bacterium, assembly GCA_964392955.1. Taxonomy (GTDB): domain Bacteria; phylum Bacteroidota; class Bacteroidia; order Chitinophagales; family Chitinophagaceae; genus Lacibacter. The sequence goes on from CAYMSG010000063.1 coordinate 9,903, forward strand.
ACACTTCAAGCCACAGATACGGTTCGGCAGGCGTTGGATTTCATGAAAGAACACCGGGTTACCGAACTTCCCGTTGTAAAAGATCACAAATACATTGGCCTGGTACACGAAGAAGAGCTGGATGGTGAAACAGAAACGTCGGCTGTGGAAACATACATGCACAATGGCTTGCCCGCCCGCATTAATCCTGCTGATTTTTTCCTTGTGCCGTTAAAAATGATGCATCAGCAGAAGCTGAGTATTTTGCCTGTGGTGAAAGAAGATGGGGAGTTGATGGGCATCATTACCATGGAAGATTTACTACAGGCAACAGCGCATTATAATTCGGCGGCCATACCTGGTGGTATTATTATCCTGCAAATGTCGCCCAATAGTTTTTATATCTCTGAGATTGGACGGATTGTTGAATCAAATAATGCGAAGATCATTCATCTCAACACATGGACCGATGCTTCAACAGGCGAATTAATGGTGGCCATCAAAGTAAATAAAAATGATATCCAGGATATTCTCTCTTCGTTTGAGCGGTATGAGTACAATATCATTCAGTATTTTGGTGAAAATCTGTCGGAAGAGGAGTTGCGTTTGAACTACGACCACCTCATGAATTATCTTAACATTTAGATTCTTCCACAGAATCATTTTTCTCCTCAAATCATAGTACATTTAAGATTCTGTACTTAGCAGAAATCGAACTATGCTGCCGAAGTTTTTATATCGCATCCTTTTCCTGGCTTTTTTTCACCTGTTGTTTGCAACTATTTGTGCACAACCTTCGGTTGCGATTGATACGGCAAAAGAAAAACTGCAAAAAATCATCCGTCAATTTCCTGATTCAACAGAACTCGTAATCCGTTCGTTGGTTGTAACAGGAAATAAAAAAACCAAGGAATATATCATTCTGCGTGAAGTTCCTTTTCGGGCAGGCTCCAAATTTTTTACCAATGAACTCGAAGAGCAAATTGAACAGGCAAGGGTGAACGTGTTGAACACTTTGCTTTTTCTGGAAGTAATTCCACGCATTGTTTCTTGGGATGAAAAAAATATTGATCTTGTATTTGATGTAAAAGAACGATGGTATTTGTTTCCCTTCCCTTATTTTAAGTTGGTGGATCGCAATCCCAATCAATGGTTGATTGAACAAGGCGGGAGTCTTGAACGGGTGAATTATGGTTTGAAATTAAACTGGGATAATGTATCGGGCAGACGAGATAAACTCAACTTCAACTTTATCAATGGGTACACAAGAGAGTACTCTATTTTTTACGAGCAACCTTATGCCGATAAAAAACTGGAAAGAGGGTTTCTGGGTGGTATCTACTACAAACAGTTCCGCCAAATGGCTTATGCCACCGACAGTAACAAGCAGGTATTCTTCCCCGTTAGCAATGCACAGATCAATGAGTTTGTACGTACCACATTTAAAGTTGAAGCTGGCTATTCAATTCGCAAAGGGGTAAATAGCCGGCATACGTTCCGGTTAAGTTATGTAGATGAAAAAATACCCGACAGCGTTAATCAACTCATTTCCGACAACTCTCTAAAGGGGTTTCTTCCTTATTTCAATAACAACAGAACACGGCAGGCATACGGTGAGTTTGTGTACACGTATCAGTATTTTAATGCCAATAACAATGTATATCCCTGGAAAGGATTTCTTTTCAGTGGCATCTTTACACAAAGAGGGTTAGGTGCTAAAGGAATGAACCTGTGGCAGTTTTCAGGCAAGGCGGGTAAGTTTTTCCAGCTGTCGAAAAAAACGTCAGTGTCAACAGTTGGCTATTACATTGTAAAAGTTCCCTTTCAGCAACCAATGTATAATATGGGGGCTTTGGGATACGGCGATTATTTCCTGCGGGGCTTGGAATATTATGTAATTGATGGTGTACAGGCAGGAATATTGAAAGGAACGCTGCGTCAGGAAGTGCTGAATCTGAATGTACCTACATTCATCATCAAAAACGAGAAATACAAAAAAATTCCATTTAAGATCGTAGCAAAAGTGTATGGTGATATTGGTGCAAGTCATTTGCCGGCCTATACAAACAGCGTTCTTAACAACAGGTTTTTATATACATACGGTGCCGGTATTGATGTATTAAGCTATTACGATTTTGTGGCCCGCTTCGAATATTCCTTTAACCAGTTGGGTGAAAAGGGATTATTTTTACATGTACGCAGAGATTTTTAAATCAACCTTTTAACAACACCCGTTCAAATTGTTTTTG
>CAYMSG010000064.1:0-12063 GCA_964392955.1 uncultured Chitinophagaceae bacterium
ATTTCATCCAACAGCACAACAGAATAGGGCTTGCGGCGTACCCGCTCTGTTAATTGACCACCTTCTTCATAACCCACATATCCGGGAGGCGCACCAATTAAGCGGCTTACCGTGAATTTTTCCATATACTCACTCATATCAATACGAATAAGTGCATCTTCACTATCAAACATGTAACGTGCCAGCGCACGGGCTAATTCTGTTTTACCAACACCGGTTGGGCCAAGGAAAATAAATGTCCCGATCGGTTTTTTAGGATCTTTCAATCCCACCCTGTTACGCTGAATGGCTTTCACCACTTTGCTGATTGCTTCGTCCTGCCCGATGACTGCACCTTGCAGATCATCAGCCATGCGGCGGAGCTTATCGGTTTCTGCCTGCACCATTCGTTTTACAGGTATACCCGTCATCATACTTACAACCTCAGCAATGGCCTCTTCATCGATCGGGTAACGTTTGTGCTTACTTTCTTCTTCCCATTTCGCTTTTGCTTTTTCCAACTCTTCACCCAAACGCTTTTCGGTATCACGAAGTGAAGCAGCTTCTTCAAACCGCTGACTCTTCACCACTTTATTTTTTTCCAGCTTAATGTCTTCGATCTTTTTCTCCAGATCAAGAATTTCCTGGGGAACATTGATATTTTTCAAATGTACACGTGCCCCCACTTCATCCAACACATCAATTGCTTTATCGGGTAACAGACGGTCGGTCATATAACGATCGCTGAGTTTTACGCAGGCAGTGATTGCTTCATCATTATACGCTACGTTGTGAAACTCTTCGTACTTGGCTTTGATATTATGAAGAATCTGGACTGTTTCGTCAATACTTGGGGGATCAATGATTACTTTTTGGAAACGACGGTCTAACGCACCATCTTTCTCAATGTACATTCTGTATTCATCCAACGTTGAAGCGCCAATACATTGCAATTCGCCTCTTGACAACGCCGGTTTGAAAATGTTGGAAGCGTCCAATGAACCACTTGCACCACCTGCTCCAACAATCGTGTGAATTTCATCAATAAACAAAATCACATCTCTGTTTTTCTCCAGTTCGTTCATGATCGCTTTCATCCGCTCTTCAAATTGGCCTCGGTATTTTGTACCTGCAACCAATGCAGCCAGGTCAAGCGATACCACACGCTTATCGTACAATACACGTGAAACCTTGCGCTGCACAATCCGTAAAGCCAACCCCTCTACAATGGCTGTTTTACCAACACCTGGCTCACCAATCAGAATAGGGTTGTTCTTTTTACGACGTGACAAAATTTGTGATACACGTTCAATTTCAGCTTCACGGCCTACGATGGGATCCAATGATCCGTTTTCAGCTAAGCGTGTTATGTCTCTGCCAAAATTGTCAAGCACCGGCGTTTTACTTTTTGCACCCGCCTGTTGCTTGGAACGTGATTGTGAATACTTCGACTTTTCGTCGTCAAAATCTTCTTCGCCGGGATCATCATACTCGGCACGGGGATCGTTTGATTTTACCATACCTAATTCGTTTCTGAAAATATCGTAATCAATCTCAAACTGGTTTAAAATCTGGGTTGCGATATTCTCTTTGTTTTTTAATATTGATAACATCAGGTGTTCTGTTTCTACCTGTGGACTCTTCAGCGCTTTTGCCTCCAAAACTGTTACACGAATTACTTTTTCGGCCTGTTTGGTAAGAGGTAAACTGTTGATGTTGGCAATGTTCTTTCCTGTTTTATCTTTTACTGCCAGTTCAATTTCCTTTCGCAGTTCGTAAAGATCGACATGAAGATTTTTTAATACTTTAATTGCAGTGTTTTCTCCTTCCCTGATCATCCCGAGTACGAGGTGTTCAGTTCCGATAAAATCATTTCCAAGCCGCAACGCTTCTTCCCTGCTGAACGAAATGATCTCTTTTACTTGTGTTGAAAAATTATGATCCATAGATGGATATTCGGTTTTTACAATTATAACGAATAATTTTGATCGAAGTTTGCTTTAAGTTACACACTATCTGTTAATAAAACTTATGACAGTCAAAATTGATACCAAGGAGAAATTCCATGTGTTAACCCCCACGGAAACGACGCTTTCTGAAAATATGACAGAAGAATTCAGCCAATTGTTGCGTAGCTGCCTGAAAAAGGAAGTAAAAAACGTTGTTTTGAACCTGAGCAACGTAACATCGCTGGATGAACCTGTTGCCGAAACCATCCTGAATTGCCAGCAGGAGTTTTATGAGCAGGATTGTTCATTTGTGATTTGTGAGATGAAACCGGAGGTGGAGCAATACTTTGATGAAAAAGAAATGCTTGATCTTGTAAACTACACACCCACCGAAAGTGAAGCCTGGGATATTGTACAAATGGAAGAGATCGAACGTGAATTATTTGGTGATGAAGAAGAAACAAACTAACAACGTTGAAAAACATACTTACTAACCACAAAACCATTTCTGTTCATGCTGGCTGTTACAATTCTTGGAAATAATTCTGCCATTCCTGCATTTGGCCGACACCCTACCTCACAAATCATAACAACAGCTGATGATCTGCTGATGTTTGATTGTGGTGAAGGAACACAAATCCAGATCCTGAACTACCGTATCAAACGAAGCCGCATCAATCATATTTTCATTTCACACCTGCATGGCGACCATTATTTTGGTTTGATCGGGTTGTTAAACAGTTTTGCTTTGCTGGGGCGTATCCAGCCATTACATGTGTACGGACCAGCTCCGTTAATTGAAATCATTGAACTGCAATTCCGCATTTCCAATACAACACTACCCTTTGCATTTACATTTCATGCAATTGAAAAAGCCGGTTTGCTGTTAGATGCAAAAAGTTATACAGTTGAATGTTTTGCCACCCAACATCGTATTGAATGCTGGGGATTTGTGGTGCACGAAAAAAGACATCCACGCAAAATAGATATTGAAAAAGTAAAGGCATACCATGTGCCGCCTGAATTCTATCACAAATTGCAGGATGGAGAGAATTTTATTACGCATGATGGCAAGCTGATCAAAAATGAATTGCTCACCATCGAAAATGTAAAACCAAAAAGTTATGCTTTTTGTGCCGATACAGTGTATGATGAAAGCCTATGCAGCGTTATTGCAGGTGCCGATCTGATGTATCATGAAAGTACATACCCGGCTGCTCTTGTAGATAAAGCCGCTGAACGTTTTCATTCCACTACAAAGCAGGCGGCAACCATTGCATTAAAAGCAAATGCAGGTAAACTGCTTATTGGCCATTTTTCAGCAAAGTTTGAGAACCTGTTACAGTTTGAAAGCGAAGCAAAGGAAGTATTCAGCAATACGGAACTGGCAACAGAAGGAACCACTTATTTGGTTTGATTGAACAGCCACTCGTAGAAATCATCCATTTCTGTTTGCCAGAAACGTTCGTTGTGTTGCCCGTCTTTTACCTGTTTATACACGGCTCGTTTCAACCCTTTTTGTTTCAGCAGCAAATACAGTTGCCGCATATCTTTTGTCATTTGATCGCCTTCCAGTTCACCGCACACAAAATAAACAGCCTGTTGAAAAGAGGAAATGCTTTCGATTTTTTTGCTAAGCTCAGGCGCAATCCAAAAAGCAGGAGAAAATACACCTGCGTTGCCAAATACCTTTGGATATTTCAGCACTGCATACAGCGAAATCAAACCTCCCATTGAACTACCGGCAATGGACGTATTGGCAGCATCAGTTTTTGTGCGGAAACGCTGATCAATCTGCGGCTTCAATGTATGTACCAAAAAATCAACGTATGCATCACCCTCGCCTTCTCCAAATTTTGACTTATAAGGATTGTATTCGGTCAACCGTTTTGAATCGCCATGATCAATACCAACAATAATGCATTGCTTACGCAGTTTCACCGTATCCATCATTTCATCAACACCCCATTCGCCAAACGATGATGTAAGCGCATCAAAAAGATTCTGTCCGTCGTGCATATACAATACCGGATAGCGCTTGTTTGTGAACGCATAATTCTCCGGCAGGTACACCCAAATGCGGCGCTTCCTGTTCAACTGTGGCATGTAAAAAGCAGTATCCAGCACAAATACATTTTTTGTTCGGGTTGATACTGGTGGCCGCCCGGGAATATCATCGGCCCATGCTTCGATTGTTATTGTAAGTGTTGTATCAGAATTGATCTGTGCAATACGGTTATTGATGGAGGCACCGTTAGATGCACATTCAACTTTGGGCCATATACCCCGGGTTATTTTGTATTCCATCAACCCTTTTACAATACCGGTTAATAAAATACTGCTGCCACTGTCTGTTTGAGAAAAGCAATAATTCGAAAGACCAGGATTCCAGCCATTGAAATTCCCGGCAACAAAAAGTGAATCCGTTTTATGTTTGTCAGGGCGTTTTTGTATTTCGATCCGAACGTTGTATTGCGCAAATACAGTAACATTGAATAAGATGGCCGCAAGAAAATGAACAACTAAGTGTATTGCGGGTTTTAACCATTCGTAAGTTGTGCCATGTATTCTTTCACCAATGCATGAACTCCTTCACTCAAGGGCACCACCGGTAAACGAAGGTAATTATCGATTAGTCCCAATTCAGTTAAAAATGCTTTAACGCCTGCAGGATTGTTTTCGGCAAACAACAGATCATATGCCTCCAGCATTTGATCATTCAATTGCTTGGCAGCGGCAAAATCGCCTTTTAACGACAACCGCACCATTTCGCTGAACTCATACGGCAAACAGTTTGCAGCCACGCTGATAACCCCTTCCATACCACATGCAATTTGAGGCATGGCCAATCCATCATCACCACTAACAACCAGAAAGTCCGCAGGTTTATCTTTCAATATCTGCATGCTTTGCAACATATCACCGCTTGCTTCTTTAATCCCTGCAATCATTTCAAAATCGTTCGCCAAACGTAATGTTGTGTCGGCCGACATATTTCTGCCGGTGCGTCCCGGCACATTGTATAAAATGATGGGCTTCGGTGTTACTTCAGCAAGAGCTTTGTAATGTTGATAGATACCTTCCTGTGATGGTTTATTGTAATACGGACTGGCGCTTAATACGGCCGTTGCATGTTCCAATGGAAATGTTTCCAGGTCTTTAATAATAGAAAGGGTGTTGTTGCCACCAATACCTACCACAACGGGAACTCTATTGGCAACAATTTCATTTGTAAAACGGATCAACTCCAGTTTTTCTTCCTTGCTCAACGTTGGTGTTTCACCGGTTGTTCCGAGTGTAACCACATACTCAACTCCTTTTTCAATCACAAAGTTGATAACCCGTTCAAGGGCGAGAAAATCGATCTCCATATCCTGTTTGAATGGAGTAACCAACGCAACACCTGTACCACGTAACTGATCCTGAAGACTCATAGCTAAATAAAGAAAGTTATAATTGTAAAGTTGTAATTGAATTAAAGCTCATCCCAAAAGCCCATTTTGCTGTAACGTTCAATCCGTTGATTGATACGTTCTTCAGGTGAAATCGTTTTCAATTGTTGTAACAACGGAATGAGTTCATTTTTCAACAATTGAGCCGCCTCATCATAATCCCAATGCGCTCCCCCGTCGGGTTCAGGTACGATCCCGTCCACAATACCAAATTTGTACATGTGGTCGGGTGTCAGCTTCAGCTGTTCAGCAGCAACCTCCTTTTTATCCCAACTACGCCACAGAATAGAACTGCAGCTTTCGGGAGAGATCACAGTGTACCAGGTATTCTCCATCATCAATACTTTATCGCCAACGCCGATACCCAAAGCACCACCGCTGGCACCTTCACCGATTATCACACAAATCACCGGCACCTTCAACCGTATCATTTCATAAATATTACGGGCAATGGCTTCCCCCTGTCCTCGCTCTTCGGCTTCCAATCCCGGGAAAGCGCCGGGTGTATCAATTAAAGTAATCACCGGTTTATTAAATTTCTCCGCCAGCTTCATTAAACGCAGGGCTTTGCGGTATCCTTCGGGGTTGGCCATACCAAAATTCCGTTGTTGCCGCATTTTTGTATTGATTCCTTTCTGCTGACCAATCATCATCACCGTTTCTCCATTCAACTGTGCAAAACCACCCACCATGGCCTTATCATCTTTCACGCCACGATCGCCATAGAGTTCAACAAAATTGTCGCACATTTTGGTGATGTACTTGAGCGTATAGGGCCGGTCAGGGTGACGGCTTAACTGTACTTTTTGCCAGCTTGTAAGATGTTGTGTGATTTCTTTTCTTTTGGCAACAATCCCTTCTTCCAATTGCCTGATAGTGGAAGAATAATCCACTTTTGCATTTTTCTCTGCCCTGTGACGGATGTCCTTTAATTCATCCACCAATTCCTTAATGGGCTTTTCGATATCGATGAACTGACGGTTTTCAAGTGATGGCATAATAATATGAGAATATTAGAATGATAAAATTAACTGATTGGGCTGCAATATTAATGAAAAAGGCCGCCTCTTTTAAAAGGCGGCCTCTTTACAAATAAAATTCATTAAAAAAATCCTTGAAATTATGGTTTATCCCACCAAACCCTTGCATCCTGGGAGTTATTGGAATAACCTGCTGCAGCTGCAGAATAGTTTGCAGGATTATACAAAGGCTCGTTTGGTCCGTAAGGGACACGACGAGGGATTTGTTTTCCAGCACCTGGAGCAGGCGTTAATACCGGGAAGCCGGTTCTGCGCCATTCTGCCCATCCCTGGTTGCCATCAGGGAAATGTGCGATCCAACGTTGTTCTGCTATTTTTTGTGCATTAGCTACACCGAGTGCTACAGAAGGCTGAGCAAGATATGCAGCAATTGCTGTACCATCAGTAATACCCCAACGGTTCATCTCAGCCGTAATACCATTTGCATACATTGTTGCACTTACTTCTGCTGTCCAACCCAATCTTGCTGCTTCGGCACGAGCTAAAAACATTTGACCGGCCGTTACAAGATATACAGGCATCGTTTCAGGAGTAGCTGTAAAACCATACAAGAACGCAAAGTTTGGATTTGCAGTTTGCCATGCCAACGCATCATTACGGGTTAAACCGTATGGGAATCCCTGCGATGTGTTACCAAACTTGGTAATACGGGGATCGCCTAACGCACTCAAATGATTCGTCATTGTTTCGCTTACCGCAAAATCAAAACGCTGTGTGATTACATAGTAATTGTAGATTGGATTTCTGTAGTTACCGCCTGGATAAGGAATTCCTGCATTGTCAGCATTGGAATCAATTACTCCGGCAGCAACAGCAGCCGCAAATTCAGTACCGCCTAACGACGCATTTGCTTTTGACATGCGTAAAGCTGCAATTGCACGTATTGAGTTAGCAAACTTCTTCCATTTTGTTGTGTTGCCGCCGTACATCACATCACCTTGTACAGTTGCACCAGCGTCAAACTGAGCGACAGCTTCTTTCAACTCATTAATAATTGCCGGATAAACATTTTCCTGCTTATCATATGGAATAGTTGCTTTTCCTTGTAAAGCTTCTGAAAATGGGAGATCACCAAAAGCATCAGTTAATATCATATAATGATAAGCCTTCAGAATGCGTGCAATAGCAATCTGATTGGCATTCGATCCATACTGTGCAGCATTTGCCTGCGTTGCCGGATCTGTATTTGTATTAATGATGTTTTGAAGATCATACATTGCACCAGCATAGTATCCATCCCAGTTCAACGTGGGCGTTGCATAACGGGAGATATCTGTGTACTGGGTTTCAGACATGTATTGACAATACAAACCTGCTGTTGTATTTAATCCATCACCCCATACATTGTTTCCAATACCTGCCAACACATTAGTCAGCAAGGCGGAGGTGATAGGAACGGTAGTCGCATTAGGATTTTTATTGAGGTCACCGAAATCACCGATGCCTTTTTTACAACCCGTAAAGGTTAAAGCAGAAACCCCTAACACGATCGCTATTTGTTTTATATTCATTCGTTTCATATTCTGTATTTAAGGGTATTAGAAAATAAGTTTCAGGTTAAAACCAATTGAACGTGAACCGGTCAACTGACCATCTTCTCCAAATACTCCGCTGATCTCAGATGGATCGAAGTTTTTAGAATCACGATAGAAGAAGAAAAGGTTACGTCCAATTACTGAGATGTTTGCTCCCTGGAAAGCTTTTCCAAATTTGCCCATCTTTTCAACCGGAATCTGATATCCTAAGCTCATTTCACGCATTTTGGCAAATGACAAGCTGTGAACGAATGGTTCAGCAATTTGCTGGTAATAGAACTGATGGTAATAATCGTAAGCAGAAATGTAAACATCTACCGGAGTTCTGCCGTCAGAAGCCTGAACACCTTGTACACGTACACCACCACCGTTCGCAGGATCATCACGCTTTGGATTACCCTTATCATTTAAACCGGCAGTTGCTTCAAATAAACCAGAGAAATGTCCCCATTGCTCAGACAAGGAGAAGAATTTACCACCAATTTGGTAATCCATTGTCATGCCAAGAGAAAAGTTCTTATATGTGATGAAGTTCTGTAAACCACCTGTTGTTTTTGGAACAACTGGTCCCCATCTTTTTGTAGCATCACGCTGATACCAACCAAGACCTCCGCTGAAACCATTTGTAGTAATCAAGGGTTGTCCTGCATCATTGCGTGCAATACCACCACCGGTTAACATACCCCATTGCTCACCCACATAGTGAAACGCACGGGCAAAACGGGTTCCGAATGAACCACCAGCTAAGGTATAGCTTGACAACCCCGGAGCCAATGCGTTTACTTTATTATCGATCAGGTAAGCAAATGTTGTATTCACATTCCATGTAAAGTTCTTTTGCTTAACAACAGTAGCTCCCACTTCAATTTCGATACCTGAACGTTGTACCCAGGCAGCATTGATCGTTTGAGAAGTAAAGCCACTAACACCACTTACTGTTACACCCAAAGGTTCATTTTTGTTATCTTCTTTGTAATAGGTAAGCGTAACATTCAAACGGTTCTTCAGGAAACGCAGATCCAATCCTGTTTCCCAAGTAGTTGTTAATGCACCACGCAGGTTTGGATCAGGTGAACCATTTGGCGTAGTCATGAGGAAGTTTGATCCCCATAATAAAGGATTCACACCATAGTTAAGGTTCAATTCATAAGGATTCAGCGTTTTTGGTTTCTTTCCCCATGATCCGAATACTTTACCAAAGTTCAACCATGATAATTTATCCTGAGTAAATTCACTGAATACAAATGATGCTCCAATTGAAGGAGATAACAATGAGTTATTTCCATTAGGAAGTGTAGAGAACCAGTCGTTACGGACTGCCCATGTAATACTGGCAAACTTCCTGTACTCAAAATCACCAAATGCAAACAATGAGTTTGCAGCCTGGTTCGCACGTGCGTTACTGATTGAGGGAGTTGTTTTGGAGTTTGAAATAGCATACAATTCCGGAACGCTTAACCCGTTATTTGTGTTTGCAGAAACAGCTCTGTTTCTGATCTGCAAACGGTTGGCACCGGCATTTACAGAAACACCCAGATCGCCAAAGGTTTTGTTGTAGCTGGCTACACCTTCAAAGTTCCACTCTCTGTTAACTGTATTGCTTGTTCCATATCCCGCCAGGTAACCTGTTTGTACACCTGAATATTCAAGAATGTTTGGGATAATGTTTTCAACATTACCATTGAACTGATCCGTACGTATTGTTCCCCTTATTTTAAAATTATTGTTCAATTTATACTGAAGGCTTACATCTCCGTAAATACGATCTCTCTTCTGTGCATAATTGATATTCTCATAAAAAGAGTTCATGTTATACCAGTAGTTGGCACCCCATACACTGTTACGTGGCGCAGAAGCATTCCATGAACCGGGGTTACGACGGAAGTTCCATGAAGCCAAAGTTCCAATGGGTGTTTTCAATCCAGACAACTCTTTCAGTTTCCCCATATCAAGGTCACGATGGAACCATTGGTTGAAGTTACCAGATGAGTTGTTAGCGTAGCCATCACCAAACTCACCATTGATTTGCTGATTAGTGTAGGTTACGTTTGCAGCAACGTTAAAGAATTTACCCAGATCCATGCTGAACGTAGTAAAGAGATTATGCCTTACAGATTTTGTATTTGGCAACATACCCTTGATTGTCTGGTTTGTGTATGAAACACGAAGACTTTGACCTTGGCCACTGCTTTGGCTAAAGCTTACATTTGTGTTATTAGTAATTCCTGTTTCCCAAAAATCACGTGCATTATTTGGCTGGGGGTTGAACGCAGCAGTTTTACCAGATCCAGCATGACCAGGAATAAATGCATACCAAGGAATATATTCACTGCCATCCATTTTAGGGCCCCAGCTTGCATCATCTGTAAAGTCATGATACTTTTTACCATTCAAAGCCTGCCATTCAGCGGGCATAGTATTGTTGTAAGTAAAAGTTAACCAGTCGCCATCACCACCACCGTATTCGTTTTGGTAGCGAGGTAAGAAAGCAGCTCTGTCAAATGTTACACTTTGGTTTACTTCAATACCAATTCCTTTTTTGCCCGAACCTTTCTTCGTTGTGATAACAATTGCACCTGCACCGGCACGGCTTCCGAATAAAGCAGTTGCATTTGCGCCCTTCAATACAGTGATGTCCTGTACATCATCAGGGTTAATGTCAAATGAATTGGTAAGTGTTCCATCAACTACATAAATTGGAGCAGCATCTGTAAGTGAGCCACCACCCCTGATACGCAGAAAACCCTGGTCGTTCAGCTTTACTGAAGATTGACCACGGAATTGTACACCAGCCACTTTACCGGCCAATGCATTGTTAAGGTTTGGTTGACGAATAACTGTCAACTGCTCTGCGTTAATCACCTGTGAGCTGAAAGCTGTTGTACGTTGCGACTTCTTAACACCGAATGCACTTGTTACCAATACTTCCTGCAGCTCATCTGCTTTGATTTTAACAACAATGTTCATGTAGGAAGAAGATGCATCCACTTCTGTGGTCTCAAAACCAACCGCTGTAATGATCAGCTTTGCACCTTGTTTTACCCGGATGGTGAATGTACCGTTTGCTTCTGCAGTTACGGTGTTTTTGGTGCCTTTTTCCTGTACTGTAGCATTTGGTACCGGGCCGTTTTCATCGGAAACCCGTCCCTGCACTACAACTGTCTGGGCATTTACTGCTATAGCACTAACCAGCAGCAATGCCACCATTGCAAGAATTTTTCTCATGTTGATTGATTTAGTTAAAGAATCGGTTCAAATATAAGCCTTCGCATGAAAAAACAAAAAATTGTTAATTTTTTTAAAAGGCTTATAAATGTGATCGACAAGCTTTTTGGGCGATTAGCTGCCTTTCTGCAGAAAAAACCACTACAACCGCCACAGCACCTGCAATTTCACCTCACTCCGCCGGTTGCCGGGAATGGCATCCAACCCGGAGCCTACTTCGCTGCGGTTGCGGTAAATAAATTGTGCCCAGCGGGCCCAAACCGAGATTTTTTTGGACAGATCGTAATTGAGATTGAGATAATAACGGAAGCCTTTGTCGGAAAAAGGAGGAATAGAAAAGCCGTACAACACATCATTTTCATACGCATAAATGCGGCTGTTAAAGTCGTCGGTTTCAAAATACTGAAGGCGCATATTGGCCGAAAATGGCTTGAGCATGGGTTTGTAAAACACATCAAAAAAGGTTAGAAAGCCCCGGCTTTCCAGCGGACCACCCAAATCGTACCACATGGCATCGAAGCGCTGGCGGAGCGTAACAGAAGGACTTACTTTAAACTGAAATTGTGTGCGCCAGTTTTTGCGGGCAACAGGGTCTGTCAAGGCTGTTACAAACTCACCATTTTCACCCGAATAGTTCAATGCTTTACTCTCGTGCCGGAAACGGGTATAAATTTCAATTTGTTTATTGGGCCGATGGGTTAACTGAACGAGATAATCCTGCCCGTTAGATGGTGCATCAACCCGGAAACGGAGATAAGGGAACCGGTAAAAATCCATGTAGGCATCCAGTTTCCATTTGGCTGATGGTTTGATGGACGCCCCTGCAAACAATCCTTTTTCATTGGTGGGAAAAGTACCTTCCGTAAAAGCATTCCCAAAAATG
>CAYMSG010000065.1:0-11949 GCA_964392955.1 uncultured Chitinophagaceae bacterium
TAAGCAATAGCAAGTAGCTGAAGTTCTTCCAACAGTGCTTCCCTGTTTTCGACACTTACATTAATAAGTAATTGCTGACGCAAACCGAAACTCACATTCCGGATACCCACTTTTGTGCAAGCCACCAATGTATTGTACAGGTCGCCGGGCGAAATTATACCGCCACGGAAATTGATCTTTATCGTTGAACTGTTACCCATACTTATTTTCATTTTATGAAGCAACCGCCAACGGGGCTTACTTCGACAAGCTCTGTATGAGCCGCCGTTGGGGTTACTTTATTTATCTGCCATTGCAGTTTCCTTAACGCTTGTTTGAAGGTTGGCTTCCAATATCGCTTTCACTTCCGGTCTGCAACTGCCGCAACCCATTCCTGCACCCGATAGTTGGCACAACTGTAAATGATCTTTACAACCTTCTTTTATTTTATTGATGAGATTTCCTTCGCCCACATTGTTACAACTGCACACCAGTTTGCCAATCACCGGTTCAGGCGCTTTACCAGAACGTAACAGTTGTAACCGTTTTTCACTCAACTCCATTTTTTGTTCAATGAGATTGCGGTATTCAAGGAACTCGCTCTTATCACCAATTAAAATAGCACCTACTAAACGATCATTGTGAATGATACATTTCTTGTAATATCGTTTGGCCTTATCAATAAACACCACTTCTTCATACGCAGGATCATCCGGGCATTCTACTTCACCTAATGAACAAAGTTCTGTGCCATGCATTTTCAGAATGTTCATGAGCAATGAACCGGTATAATAAGTCGATATATCGCCGCACAAATATCTTGCAACCACTTCGGCTTGTTGTTCAGCAGCAGCAGTAATACCATACAGAAAACCTTTGAACTCCGCAATTTCTCCAATGGCAAATACCGAAGGATCATTTGTCTGCAGGTATTCATCCACCACAACACCACGTTTACAATCGATACCTGCTGCTTTTGCAATTTCAATATTCGGGACAGTGCCGATGGCAATTACAATTGCCTGGCAATCGATCATCAAACCACTTTTTAAGCGAATTCCGGTAACCGTTGTATCGCCGAGGAAACGTTCGATCTCGTCGTTGTAATAAATATCAACGCCTTTATCAGTCAACTCTTCGTGCAGCAACTGGCTGCCCAACGGATCGAGCTGACGATCCATTAAACGGGAGATACGTTGCACTATCGTTACTTCCACGCCTACTTCACGAAGTGAAGCAGCTAATTCAATACCCAACAAACCGCCACCAACAATCACTACTTTTCCTTTTGCAGCATCAACATGATACTTGAAATTATCAGCATCTGTTCTGCTGCGCATGGTAAAGATGCCCTGCATGGCAGGCACATCACGCAACATAGCAGCACGGCTTCCTGTTGCAAGCAACAACACATCGTAGTGATGGGTATTACCTTTGCTGTCGGTTACTGTTTTTTGTTCACGGTTTATTTCGTTGATGCTTACACCACGATGCAGTTTAATGTTGTAATCGTATTCTTCTGCATCGCTCATTTTTATAAGACTTTGCCATTGCAAAGTACCGCTGATATAGTCGGGCAGCAATACACGGTTATAAAACGGAAAATCTTCTTTGCTGAAAATTTCAATTTCATCTTCTGTATTGATCATGCGGTAGCTGCGTACAAAACCACAGGCACCAGCACCTGCACCTACCACAAGAATTTTTTGTATTACTTTCTTATACAATTTTACTTCAACTGCTGAGAACTTAAAATCGGGTTCTTTACTTTTCGGATCAACTAAGTTGTTGGTAAGATTGTTTGCACGGTTCAGATCGCTGTTGAGCACTTTACCCCAATGCATCGGCAAAAACACAACACCCTTTTTAATATCGGTGCTGAATTTTGCTTTTACCCGCACATTCCCTCTGCCGTTAAAAATTTCTACAACATCATTTTCTTTAATGGAACGTTTCTCTGCATCATCCGGATGTATTTCGAGGAACGATTCGGAAATATGTTGTTTGAGTTTATTTACTTTTCCTGTTTTACTCATGGTGTGCCACTGATCCCTGATGCGACCGGTAGTTAAGATCAATGGAAAATCAGGACTTAATTTTTCTGATTGGTTTTCGTCGTTAAACGAATGAATGATGGCTTTTTTAGAAGCCGTATAAAATTTCTTGTCGGTAAACAAACGCTTTGTACCGTATCCTTCTGCATCTTTCGGGTAAGGCCATTGCACACTACGTTTCTCTTTGAGAATAGCATAGGTCAATCCGCTCATGTCAACATTTGTTCCTTCGGTTAATGCAGCATGCTCTGCAAAAATTTCAGCAAAACTGTTGTAATCAAAACCATTATAGCCCATCTTTTTTGCAAAGCGGCAAATGATCTCTGCATCGGGCAATGCTTCGCCCGGTGGATCTATGATTTTATTCAAGTAGCTGATGCGGCGCTCTGCATTCGTCATCGTACCTTCTTTTTCTGTCCATGCAGCAGCAGGTAACACCACATCTGCGTACCTGATCGTCTCGGGTTTATTACTAATGTCCTGTACTACTACAAACTTTGCTTTCTTCAATCCTTCTTCTGCAACACGCACATCGGGTAAACTGATGAGCGGATTCGTGCACAGAATCCAGATGGCTTTTAAACGTCCATCGTTCAATGCTTCAAACATTTCTGTAGCAGTAAGACCAGGCTTCGCTGCAATTGTTCCGGGAGCAACGCCCCAGAATTGTTCAACTGCTGCACGGTGTTCGGGGTTCAGCAAATCACGATGCGCAGGCAATAAGTTCGATAAACCACCTACTTCTCTTCCGCCCATTGCATTTGGCTGACCTGTTAATGATAACGGACCTGAACCGGGTTTTCCAATATGACCGGTAATTAAATTTAAGTTGATGAGTGAAAGATTTTTGCTTACACCAATCACACTTTGGTTCAAGCCCATCGTCCACATGGTAATAAAACCGTTCGCATTACCGATATACGATGCAGCTAAACGAATATCTTTTTCAGCAACGCCACAAATAACAGCTGCTTCAGCAACTGTGCGTTCAAATACAGTGTCACGGTATTTTTCAAAACCTTCTGCATGATTCGTAATAAAATTGAGATCAATGTCTCCATTCTCAATCAACACTCTTCCAATTGCATGATGAAGCGTAACATCTGTACCCGGATTTAACTGCAGATGAACATTGGCTATTGAACAGGTTTGCGTTTTACGTGGATCGCTGACAATAATTTTCAGATCAGGATTTTTTTCACGTGCAGCCTCTACTCTCCTCCACAAAATGGGATGACACCAGGCAGGATTTGCACCTGCAACAAAAATTACATCTGCCAACTCAAGATCATCATAACTCACCGGCACGCTGTCTTCACCCAGACTCATTTTATAACCAACTACGGCACTGCTCATGCAAAGTCGTGAATTGGTGTCGATATTATTGCTGCCAATAAATCCTTTGATGAGTTTATTGATGACGTAATACTCTTCTGTTAAACATTGTCCCGATGCATAAAAGGCAACCGAATCAGGACCATACTTTTCAATCAACGTCGCAAACACTTTTGCAGTACGCTCTAACGCAGTATCCCATGTAACACGCTGACGGGGTTGATTGCGGTTGTATCGCATCTCCGGGTACAACAAACGATCAGAGCGATCATTCACCGTGTAATGCAGGTTCATGCCTTTACTGCAAAGCATGCCTTTGTTCACCGGGTGATTTTTATCACCTTCCACATGCAAACGTCCAAGCTTATCCTTACTGGTAACAATACCACAACCCACACCGCAATAGCAACAGGTTGTAAGATTTGTTTTCGAATGAGTATGTTCTGATATCTTCACCATAATTACGTCAACATGTATTAATTTTTAAAGGCAAGCAATCGTTTCATCATCAGGCAGCATTTTCAAGTGCTACATTTAATTCAGCTGCTTTTTCTTTTTTGGTAAACTTTGTCACTAATACCAGCAGCGATACAGCAATCACGATCATACCGATATAGCCAAACGCTTCTACGTAGGTAATGCTTTTACTTTTGAAGAGAAAGCCAAACAACATACCGCCCACATTACCACCTGCTCCAACAATACCACTCACTAATCCTACATTTTTTTCATTCACGAACGGAGTGATAGCATAGGTAGCACCATTCGCCATTTTCAGGAACAATGCAAACGAGATCATGGAGATGATGGCCATCGCAAACGAACCGGCCTGTGCAAACATGATCAACCCTGCGCCTTCGAGCAACAATACAGTAGCAAGCAATAAACCTTTGCCACGCATGCCGTATTTCTTACCCACTTTATCAGCAAAAATGCCACCAAGTGCACGTGCAAAAATGTTCATGAAGCCAAACACACCGGCCCAGAAACCTGCACTGCCTTGAGTTAATTTAAATTCCTGTACAAAATGTAAAGCCGCAATATTGTCGAACGTGATTTCCATACCAAAACAAACGGCATACGCTAAGGCCAGTGCCCACACTCTCCAGTCTTTTAACACACTGTAATCTGTTTTGCCTTTTGCTTTTACTTCACGTTCAATTTCATCGTAGTTGCCGGCGGGTGTATCTTTTGTATAACGGAAATAAAGAAATGCAGCGATCAACATCATTACACCGGGAACGATCATGGCATAGCGCCATGCTTCTGCTTTTGTATAACCAAAACCAACGATGGCTGCAAAGATCACCGGCATCACCATGTTGGTAACACCACCACCCAGGTTGCCCCAACCACCTGCAACGGCATTGGCTGTTCCTTTAATGTTTGCAGCAAACATCATGGATGTATGGAATTGCGTAATCACAAATGATGCACCAATGATACTGATGGCTAAACGGAACAACAGAAATGAAGTATACGATTCTGCCAGACCTACGCCCATCACCGGTATGGCACCGATCAACAATAACGTTGTATAAGTTTTACGTGGCCCCCATGAATCGCACAGTTTACCAATGAGCAAACGTGCAATGATGGTGCCTGATACGGATGCAATTACGATGTTGCCGATCTGTGATTTATCTAACTGCAGATCTTCTTTAATGGTGGGCATCAGCGGTGCCAATCCAAACCATCCGAAAAAACAAACAAAGAATGTAAGCCAGGTTACATGAAAGGTTTTCATTTGCACTCCGGAGAGTGAAAAAATGTTGAGCTTGGTTAAAGGTTGATTAGTTACTGCCATAACTAGTAGTTTTTAGATGTGAAGAATATGGTTAAGAGAAGGAATCATTTTGAGAGGAAATCGGGTTTGATATTGATTTGCAGGTAGGCCCAGCTGTTATTCAGTTGTGTACTGCCGGGTGTTGCAGCTTTTGCATACTCCATACTTTTGGTTGCAGCCATATAGCTTAAACCAAGTTCAATGCTTGAAAATTTATTGAGTTGATACGTGCTTACACAATCGATTTCGCTGCCGAGATATTTCTTGATGGTGTTACCAGTAACATCTTTCTGATTTTTTGCCAATGCGAAATAGTGATAATCGATACCTGTAGAGAAACGTTTGTCTTGTGAAGTGAATCTGATCTTCGCAAAAGGATTGCTCAATCCGCCAACAGGCGATCCGGTGCCGACATAGAAATAATCCATCAAACCCCAGAACTTATGCGGTGTGCCATACAACGGATCGAAACGGTGATTAGTTGTTGAGGTGCTGAACGCATCATTGCCCGACACATAATCCCAGCCAATGCTGTACGACCAGCTTTTCTTAGCATAGGTTAACGAAGCTGTTATTGTGTATGCAGAAAGCTTCAGTCCTTCTTTATCTTTTCCGCCCTGGTAATAAGCACCTGCTGTAAGTGTAAGTGATTTCTTTTTATCCAATACACTGTTGATGAGCAAGCCTGTCGTATAACGGGCATGTGTACCTGCTTTGTTGTAACGACGGCCAAACACATAACCCGTATCTGCCCCTGCAATGGTTTTTACAGAATCAAGACGGTATTTTGAAAACTGATCGCCGACAACTAATGCTGTAATCTTTGTTTGCCCGAATGTTTTCGCTGCATACAAAAACTGTAATGCTTTATAATGCTGACCGATTGCATTGGTGCTCGGCGCATTTGCCATCGAAAGTGTTCCTGTTTTTGCACTGATGCCTGTTGCATTTACAATGGGAATTAAACCGGACGGTGTAACAACAAGATTTCCTTTGCTGTCCTTTACATACGGATTCACATTTGCAGGCGTGTAATAAGTGCCGTTATAATTAAACGCATCGGTGTTTTGATTAAAGGCTGCACCCAGGTCAAGCTGCCATCCTTTGTTCAAAAATTTCAATACAAGTGCATCATGCCTGCGGGCCTGTTGCAACCAATCGAGGTTACCCAATAAACGACTGTCGTCATACATCAACTCCTGCCGACCGATGCGAAAACCTACATAATCAACTTTTGCATGTTTGAAGGAAGAATCTTTTTTGTTGGCCAATGTTACTTCGGCCCAAGCCTCGTGTACACCTAATTTGCTGCCATCGGCATTGCTGATGGAAGAGGCATCTTGTCCCCACACCCGTACATCCTGCACAGAAGTAAGAAATTGGATGCGGTTGTTCCTGTAGCCAAAACTTAATCGTGTACGTTGTGAAGTAAAAAAAGCCGGCTGATTGTTGACCGGTCGTAAAGTGCCGGCGCCATCACGATACTCTGAACGTGTACGTACCTGCCCCGTTAACGTAAACTGTGCATTAACAGAAGTACCGGCTGCCAACAGCACTCCCATGAGCATTCCACTTTTTGTGTTTAATTTTTTCATGTTACTTTTGGTCGATTTTAAGGTGAGAAATCCTGGAATCATTCGGCCCGGTTAGACTGCCATCTGCCGGGCTTTTTTATTTAATTCATTATTCGTCTATGCCAATAAACACAACACCATCTTCCACTTTCACTTCGAAGGTTTTAATCGCACACGCATCACCACTCAGGCATTCGCCGGTAACCAGTGAGAATGTTTTTTTGTGAAAGGGACAAGCAACTTTCGGCTCATCATTTTGAGTGCCGATCAAGCCACGGCTTAAAGCCATCTGCATACGATGCGGACATTCGTTCTGCGTGGCATACCACTCATCTCTTCTTGTAAAATGGAAAAGTGCAATTTGTGTGTCGTTGTATTTCACACACACGCCACCGTTAGCAGGAACATCCGATACGCTGCAGGCGGCAAACCAGGTAATTGTTTTTTCTGCGATCATATAATTCGTAGTTAAAGGATTCGTTGAATAATCTGTACTGTAACATCCGTTACAACACAGCTGATCTTCCTTTTTTATATGGGGCAACCGCAGAAAAGTGGCCAGTTGGGCCTTAGCAATCAATCATCAAAAAATCGTTTGGAGTATTCACAGGTACTGTTCAGTTACTTTTTTTATATGGCAGCAATCGTATTTATTCAAAACCAAAATTTATTTCCATTCTTTTGCACGCTTTTGTTCACGCATGGGATCAAACACAACCGTTGGATCTTTTTGTTCCGGTGCATTGACGAAGTGCGTAAAGCGTTTGCGCAACTCAGGTGTTTCAATAGCCGCTTTCCATTCGCACTCGTAGCTGTTTACATGATTTTCCATGGCTGCTTCCCACTCAGCATTCATACCTAATGCATCATGCACAACAACTGAACGCAGGTAATCAATTCCTCCTTCCATTTTATTTAACCAGGTGGCTGTACGTGTTAACGGATCGGCTGTTTTTACATAGAACATTAAGAAGCGATCGAGATATTTCAAACAGGTTTCTTCATCAATATCCGATGCAAGTAACAAAGCGTGCTGCGGCTTACTTCCGCCATTGCCACATACATACAGGTTCCAGCCTTTTTCGGTGGCGATGATACCAAAGTCTTTACTCTGTGCTTCGGCACATTCACGGATACAACCACTTACACCGCCTTTTAATTTATGCGGCGCACGCAAGCCACGGTAGCGTTCTTCTACACGAATGGCAAAACTTACACTATCATGTAATCCGAAACGACACCAGGTACTACCCACACAACTTTTTACTGTGCGTAAACTTTTACCGTATGCATGTCCGCTTTCAAAACCTGCTTCAATTAATTCTTCCCAGATATTTGGCAGATCGCTCAAGTGTGCACCAAACAAATCGATACGCTGCCCACCGGTAATTTTTGTATAGAGATTATACTTCTTTGCAACTTGTCCGATGACGATTAATTTATCCGGTGTAATTTCTCCACCCGGGATACGTGGTACTACAGAATACGTTCCACCTTTTTGAATATTTGCCAGGAAACGATCATTGCTATCCTGTGCCGTATCATTTCCTTTTTTCAATATCACTTCATTCCACAAACTGGCAAGGATCGATGCTACAGGAGGTTTGCATAATTCACAACCATCGCCTTTGCCAAGCTTGTTCAACACATCGTCGTATGTACGCAGATCATTCAGCTTAATTAAATCGAACAATTCCTGGCGACTGTAATCGAAGTGTTCGCACAATACATTACGAACAACTTTACCTGCTGCTTTCATGGTATGCAGCATCAGGTCTTTTACCATTGGTACACAACCTCCGCAACCTGTTCCGGCTTTGGTACATTTCTTAATGCCATCCACTGTTTCATATCCCAGTTTCACTGCATCACAAATAGAACCTTTTGTTACTGCTTCACAACTGCAGATCACTGCGTCATCAGGTAAACTTGTAACACCTGCACCAGCATCGCCTTCGCCACCTCTTGCACCAAGAATCACATCTTCTGTATTGGGAGGTAATACCACTTTGTTTTTGCAGGTTTGCAATAACATATTGTATTGCTCAGCATCGCCTACTAAAATTCCACCCAGCAATTGCTTGCCATCGGCACTTACATTAATACGTTTGTACACACCTTTCACGCTGTCATCAAACACTATACTTCTAACTCCATCACCACTCACAAACGGATCACCAAAGCTGGCAACATCAACCCCAATCAGTTTGAGCTTGGTGCTCATATCAAAACCGGTAAATGATTTTTCACCACCTGTTAAGTTTGTTGCCACCACATCAGCCATTTCATAACCGGGGGCAATCAAGCCATAGATCATTCCTTTATGTAATGCACACTCACCAATAGCAAAAATGAAAGGGTCGGATGTTTGTAAGTTGTCGTTAACGGTTATTCCTCCACGTGGACCTACTTCCAATGAAGCGGCTCTTGCCAATTCATGTCTTGGTTTAATACCGGCAGAAATGACCAGCATATCCACCTCAATCGAACTATCATCAGAAAAACGCATGCCGGTAATCGCAGCATCGCCTTCAATGGCGGTTGTATTTTTTGATGTATGAATGGTAAGTCCAAGATCTTCCAGTTTCGATTGCAATAATTTCGAACCTGCATCATCAATCTGGCGTGGCATCAGGCGTGGCGCAAATTCAATCACCTGTGTATTCGTTACACCCAGGTCGAGCATGGCCTTCGCAGCTTCTAAACCAAGCAAACCGCCACCGATCACCGCACCTTTCTTCGACTTTTTTGCCCAGCCGGTCATCAGTTCAAGATCTTCGATTGTACGGTAGATGAATACACCTTCTTTTTCCACACCGGGGATTGGGGGAACAAACGCTGCAGATCCGGTGGCAAGCACCAGGTAGTCGTAAGATTCTGTAATACCTGCATGTGAGCGAACGGTTTTTGCTTCACGGTCGATAGCGATAACCGGATCGGAAAGATGGAGTACGATCCCGTTTTCACTGTACCAGTCTTTCGAAGCGAGGGAAAGATCATCGGCAGACTTGCCTGCGAAATACTCACTCAGATGCACCCTGTCGTAAGCGGGTCTTACTTCTTCTCCGAAAACCACGATGGAGATATTAGCGGCTGTGTTTTTTGCTACCAGCTTTTCGCAGAACTTATAGCCCACCATGCCATTTCCTATGACTACCACTTTCATATCGTTACTGTTTTAAGCGTAAACAATAAAGTGGCAAGCAATCGTATTTAAATTAATTACATATAATACTTACAGGTTAATTTATATGGCGAAATGAAGTATTAAATGATTTATGTCATGAAATTAAGGCATAAAATTGTAATTTTATTAAACAGAACATGATTTTTATTATATTTAATTATTTATAATTTATATGAATCCTGCAAAATTGATACTTATAGGGGCAGGCCCCGGCGATCCTGAACTTATTACATTAAAAGCAATACGTGCCTTACAGCAGGCCGATGTAGTACTATACGATGCCTTGGCAAATCATGAGCTGCTGGATTATTGCAAACAGACCTGTATGCAGCGATTTGTCGGTAAACGCTATGGATGCCACGCCCTTTCACAGGAAGAGATCAACACGTTGATCATAGAGTACGGACAACAGTGTAAAACAGTAGTGCGTTTGAAAGGCGGCGATCCATTTGTATTCGGTCGGGCCCAGGAAGAAATCGATACCGCCCGACAAGCCGGTATGCAGGTGGAGGTTGTACCGGGTATATCAAGTGCTATTGCTGTACCCGCCTCACAAATGATTCCACTCACCTGTCGTGGTGTGAATGAAAGTTTTTGGGTAACCACCGGCACAACCAAAGAAGGCACAATCTCGCCGGATATTCAGTTAGCGGCACAATCGTCGGCCACCGTTATTATTCTCATGGCGATGAGTAAGCTGGAAGTCATTATGGAAATTTTCAAAGCACATGGAAAAAGAAATACACCGGTTGCAATTATTCAAAACGGCACAACGCAGCATGAAAAAATGATCATGGGTACCGTGAAAGATATTTTCTTCAGAGCATCGAATGCAGGTATTGCGAACCCTGCTATAATTGTAGTAGGCGAAGTAGTGAACCTGCACCCATCAATCATCCACTCAACAGTAAACGAACGAAGCACAGATTTACAACGGCAAACATCTTTGTAACTGTTCAATCCATTGTTTGCTGTTACTTTGCAGCAAACCCGCAACCGGCCATGAAGCTCAATAAAAAGAATTGTGATCTGAAAAGTTGTACCATGTGCAAACAATGTCAGCCGCATTGGTTACCTGCACTGGATGCCAATCGCAAAAGTTTTCATTTTAAAAAAGGCGAATTGCTGTTTACCGAGGGTGAAGAGGTGAAGGGCATGTATTTTATCAACAAAGGATTGGTAAAAGTACATAAGCGTTGGGGAAATGAAAAAGAACTGATACTGCGTATTGCTAAGGATGGAGATATTGTGGGGCACCGTGGTTTGGGTACTGATACGATTTATCCTGTTTCAGGCACAGCCATGGAGCCAACCGATGCCTGCTATATAGATCTTGTTTTTTTTAACAGCACATTGCACACCAACCCTGATTTTCTGTACAACTTAATGATGTTCTTTGCTGCGGAGCTAAAAGAATCAGAAAAACGAATGCGCAACCTGGCACACATGAATGTGAAAGGACGCATTGCCAACGCACTAGTGTACCTGCAGCAGAAATTTGGTACCGATGCAAATGGATTTATTGATCTCTCCATCAGCCGGCAGGATCTTGCTTCGTACACAGGCACTACGTACGAATCGCTGTTCCGTACCATGAATGAGCTGGTTGCTGAAAATGCAATTTACACCGATGGGAAAAAGATCCGGATACTCAAAGAAACTATATTGATGGCGCTCACCGAACAGGAATAGTTTTATTCCAACACCATTACAAAACCACCCGATGGCTGTAACGAAATGGTTTGTTTCTTTGACACATCGATCTTCTTTTCAGAAAAGGATAAGTTTGTTTCGCCTTCTGTAATGATCCGTGCTTTTGTTTTCTTAAATACAGTTGGATCAATCACAACATTTCTTGCTGTTTGTTCGCCATTGATTCCTGCGATATACCATTTCTGCTGATGCTTTCTTGCAATCACCACAAATTTACCGGGATATCCGTCAATGAATTTCACATCGTCCCAGGCAGTTGGCAGTTCTCGTAGAAACTGTTGAATGTTGGCCGGTACATGTTGCATGCCTTCCGGTGATTCT
>CAYMSG010000066.1:0-1706 GCA_964392955.1 uncultured Chitinophagaceae bacterium
AGTGCCAAAATAAAACTGGCGAAGGTAGCAGAGGTGATGGGCTGGAAAGCAGTAGGAGCAAAGCTTACCGATTTTAATAAGAGCATTGAAATGGAATGGATAAAAGAAGATCCGAATGCTCAGCCAGAGTTGTTTGGATGATGAATAATGAGGAGTAGCCCTGAGCGAAGTCGAAGGGCGATCAAGTCCATCGAGCGAAGTCGAGATGGACGTTCAGTAGCAAAAACATAAAACTCAACAAAAAAGGTTGCCAACTTTGGAAACGTTGGCAACCTTTTCGTTTTAAAAGGATTTGTTAAGAGCTTGTTCCGTTAACAAAAGATTACAGAACGGCGTACATCTGCGAAAAATATTCCTGCATCTGAATGAGCAAGCAGTTATTAAAACCCTGCAACCATTTATATGAGGACGATCTACCTGGGCTTACTCGTGGCATTTACTACAGTAACCATTACAACCAACGCACAAGTAAAACCTGTTATCAAAGCAGGCGTTATTCAATCAACCTGGAAAGGAGAAGCCCGGCAATCGTTTGATCAGTTAGTTGATCAAACAGATGGATATATCACTACGAGAAACCGTACCGCTTTCTATGTTGGTGCCGGTATTGAATTACCCATAAGCGATATTGTTTCAATTGAGCCTTCGCTTTTGTACACGCAAAGAGGTTATGGCATTAAAGGAAACCTTACGATCAACGATATGAAGATCGAAGCGTTGGATGCAAGAGCAACTTCACAAATGCATTACATTGATCTGCCTGTACTGCTGAAAGTGAAGCCAGCAGCAGGTTTGCAGTTATTTGCCGGTCCGCAGGTTTCCTATTTAGTGAAGAATAATTTACGTGCCGATGTTGCAGTGCTAGGCTTTTCACTCATTAACAGCGATCTGGATATTACCGATCAGTTCAACCGCTGGGATGTAGGTGTTACAGGCGGAGTAGGTTATGAATTTGCAAATGGTATTGGTATCAGCGCCGCTTACGAAAGAGGATTTCAACGCCTGGATAAAAATCAAAACTTCAAAGCATTTAATGAAGGATACAAAGCAGGGTTGACCTATCGATTTTAAATATAGATGTCATCACTCTTGCAGGTGAGCACACATCAACTTATCAACCGTGAAAACCTCGGCTGATGTTGCAGTACCCGGCAACATCAGTTTTTATATTTTATGCTGAACCGCCGTCAGGGTTCTAAACTCATTACTGATTACTCATCACTCATTCTTCATCATTCATCGCTCTCCACAATCTCACCATAATCAATAAACAATTCTTCTCCAGCTTTTATTTCACGGAGTGTTTCAAAGTCTTCCCCGTCATTGATTGAAATAATATTTGGTGTATCGGAGTGGTTGAGAAAGTTCACGATGTCCATCACTTTAAAGCCATAGTCGGGCACATAGTAATGATCTTCATCAAATAAACAATAGGTTTCCACCAATTCCTTGCTGTGTGGAGGTAATGCATCAATTTCACTCCGTTCAATCTTGATCCATTCACCAATATTTCTGGAGAACACGCCACGCTGGCCCTTTGGAATATCCCTTAATGCAAACACACCATTGCCGTGAATGGGAGAGGGCTTCATCATCACCCATGTATCGTATCGCAGCTCGTGGAGCAGTTCTTCTTTGGTCATACTTATTAAACCTCCGGGGTTTCAACAAACATGTTTACATTAAACGAAAACTATAACAAAACC
>CAYMSG010000066.1:1716-11850 GCA_964392955.1 uncultured Chitinophagaceae bacterium
GGTCTGAATTTATTTTACGTATCGTTTCATTTCACGCTCTGCATCACGGCTTTTGATTGTTTCCCGTTTATCGTGCAGCTTTTTACCTTTACCCAAGCCAATCTCCATTTTAGCCAGATTGTTTTCCGTAAAGAAAATTCGCAACGGCACAACGGTGTAGCCTTTTTCTTTCAGCTTATTTTCCCACTTTTTAATTTCTTTTTTGTTGAGCAGCAATTTACGGTCGTGTACAGCCAGGTGATTATTGGTAGTGCCGAATTTATACTCAGCAATGTGCAGCCCTTTGATCCAGAGTTCGTGCTTATGAAAGAAACAATACGAATCACTGAAACTCACTTTCCCTTCCCGGATCGACTTTACTTCCGTTCCCACCAATACCATGCCTGCTACCAACTTGTCTTCAAAGTAGTATTCATGAAAGGCCGAGCGGTTCTTTAATTCAATCATTTCTGTAAATAAAAAAGCAATCAATAAAAGTTGAATCAACTTATATTGATTGCAAATATAAACTTGTTCAATCAGTTCTTAAACAACGTAAACAATACTCCGAATTTCTGCTTCATTTCTTTACGGTCTACAATGAGGTCAAGAAAACCGTGCTCCAGTAAAAATTCGCTACGTTGAAAACCTTCGGGCAAATCTTTCTTAATGGTTTCTTTGATTACACGTGGACCGGCAAAACCGATCAATGCACCCGGTTCGCCAATATTCAGATCGCCCAGCATTCCAAATGAAGCCGTAACACCACCAAAAGTCGGATCGGTCAACAGCGTGATGTAAGGAAGTTTTGCATCACTCAATTGTGAAAGCTTACCTGAAATTTTTGCCAGCTGCATCAATGAAAAAGCACTTTCCATCATGCGGGCGCCACCACTTTTGCAAATCATGAGCATGGGTAGCTTATGTTCGATGCAATAATCGGCACCACGGGCAATTTTTTCACCCATCACACTACCCAGTGAGCCGCCAATAAAATCAAAGTCCATACAGCACACAAGCACAGCATGGCCTTCAATTTTTCCAACAGCCACACGGATTGAATCGTGCAGATCAGATTTTTTCCAGATATCTTCCAGTCGTTTCTGGTAAGGCTTCAGATCGGTAAACCCAAGATGATCTTTGGAGCGGATGTTATCAAACAATTCAGTGTATTCATCGCCATCAAACAACAGATCGTAATATTCAGCACTGCCGATACGGTGATGATAATTACACTTGGGGCACACATATTTATTTTCCGCCAATTCGCCGGATGTAGTTGTGTATTTACACTCCGGGCATTTGGTCCATAAACCTTCCTGTATTTCTTTTTTCTCAGATGTAGAAGTAAGAATTCCCTTCTGCACCCGCTTAAACCATGACGAACGCATTGCATCTTCCTGCGGAAGATCATCGCCTGTCAGGTTCTTCTCAATATCTTCTTCTTTTTTTGCCATCGTTATTGTATTTATATGACGCCAATTAAAAGCAATATCAATTATGCATTCCTGTTAACGCAGTTCAGATCTTCGAATGCAACTTCAAGACGTTTGCTGAAACTTTCTTCGCCTTTCCGTAACCAAACACGGGGATCGTAATATTTTTTATTCGGACTGTCCGGACCTTCCGGGTTACCTAACTGACCCTGCAGATAAGCTTCATTCTTTTTGTAATTGTTCAGAATTCCTTCCCAGAACGCCCATTGCAGATCGGTATCAATATTCATTTTGATAGCACCATAGCTGATGGCTTCACGGATCTGGTGTTGCGGCGAACCACTGCCTCCATGGAATACGAAGTATACCGGCTTAGAAGCAGTACCAAGATTTTTTTCGATGTATACCTGGCTGTTGTGTAAAATGATGGGGGTTAACTGCACATTGCCCGATTTATAAACACCATGTACATTTCCAAAAGCAGCAGCAACAGTAAATAATTTACCTACTTTACTTAACTCTGTATAGGCATAAGCAACATGTTCAGGCTGTGTATAAAGTTTATCGTTGTCAACATCACTGTTATCTACACCATCTTCTTCGCCACCGGTAACACCCAGTTCAATTTCAATACCCATGCCTAAGGGAGCCATGCGTTTGAAATACTCAACCGAAGTATGAATATTTTCTTCCAATGGCTCTTCGCTCAGATCAAGCATGTGTGAACTGAACAAAGGCTGGCCTTTTTCTTTTTTGAATTCAACACCGGCGTCAATTAATCCACTGATCCAGGGCAGCCATTTTTTTGCTGCATGATCGGTATGCAATACAACCGGTACGCCGTAATATTTTGCCACGTTATGGATATGCAATGCACCGGAAATAGCGCCACGAATATTTCCCTGCAACTGATCATTGGGCATTCCTTTACCCGCAATAAATTGTGCTCCACCGTTAGAGAACTGGATGATAACGGGAGAATTTACTTTTGCTGCCGTTTCTAATGTTGCGTTGATGGTATTGGTACCAATGGTGTTTACAGCAGGAAGTGCAAACTGATTTTCTTTTGCATCGTTCAACAAGGCTTCCAACTCTTCGCCAAAAAGTACACCGGCTTTGTATTTGCTCATATTCGTAGTTATTATAAATGGTTGCGGGTGGGGTACCCGTTTTTTTTGAGCCGCTAAGATAGTTAAATACTCATTAGCAGCTTTCAACGGGTATTTTTTTCAGGTTCTGCAAACTGTTGTTCGTTCAGTTGCACAACCAGTAGTCCGGGTTGCAGGTCAATAAATTTTACAGCCCGGGCTGCAATACTTCCTTTTAAAAACTCTTCTTTTTCCTGCATTGCCTGGTAATAGAAAAAGTAATAGTTCACCCGGTATTGTTGTAATTCGCCCAGCAATTCCCGTATGGGATAGATCGGCTTTACAATGGTGTAGTAAGGACTTCCCGTGCGGTACGCAATCACCTGGCAAAAATCTGCTTTAGCATTTGATGTAAACCGCCCTTCAATCCCTTTGGCTTTCATATTATCGGCCGTATCAAAAATCTCTTTGTGATCGTAGATTTTATCCTTTAAGATATTGATGGGTTCCAGTACAAAACTTCCAAAAAACAAGAACCAGATTACAACCCGCTGCCAGTTGCGTAACGTAAACTTTTGAAATAACAACTGTAACATCCAGGCACCTGCAATAAAAAATATAAAACTGGTGGCCCATATAAATCTTGTTTCAAGATGTAACAAAATATAACCCGATGGCAATACAAGCATTCCAATGATCATATACAACCATACACGGCTTTTTTCTTTAAAATACATAAACCCACTCAGCAGTAAAATGGCCGGTGATAAAAAAGAAAGATCATGAATGCATTTTAACCATTGCTGAAAGTTGAACAGGATCACCCGCAGCTGATGCAGTGCAACGGTAATAAAAGGTGCCGAACTTATGTTATCAACACGTACATGCCAGGGATCTTCCCATACTGACGAAGAACCTTCATGGGGGGGCGGATGAATAATGGGGCCGGGAGGAGGACCATCAGCAAAATTCCAATGTGCATTGAATTTGCCAAAGGCGATCATCCATTCGCCATACTTCCAATGCAGTGCTGCCAGCCATGGAAATGTAAACAAGAAGAACATAAAGTAGCCCGCAGCTAATTGTTTTACTGCATTGCGTTTATTGGGATTGAGAAACAGATGAATAACCAGGAAATGAAAAATAAAAAAAGGAAAACCGTACGATTTTGCAAGATAAAGCGTAGCACCAATTGTACCTGCCAGCAAATTTTTAGGGATGCTCGTAAAGAAGTCTTCGTCTTTGATCAGGTTGAAATAAACAAGCAACTGAAAAACGAGTAACGCATCGGCCGCCAGCTCAAAGTGACAATAAGATAACAGCACAATGACCGATGCATATTGGATAGCAGCTTTTAACCACAGCTCGAGTGGAAATTTATTCAGCAGCGCATGTAACGCAATCAACGAACCAATTGAAAATACAAGATTGCTTACTTTAAATGCAGCCCAATCGTTTAACCCTGCTTTGATGAATGGAATCACTAACCAGGAATGTAATGGGTTCCAGAAACCATTTA
This sequence comes from uncultured Chitinophagaceae bacterium, assembly GCA_964392955.1. GTDB lineage: Bacteria > Bacteroidota > Bacteroidia > Chitinophagales > Chitinophagaceae > Lacibacter. The sequence goes on from CAYMSG010000066.1 coordinate 5,739, forward strand.
CAGCCAGCTTCAGCTCTCCATCAATATAATGATGCGCCACTTCCATATAGCCAATTGCATCAAGATCGGATACATATTGATAAAGCGGCCAGGTTACCACAAAGAGAATAATAAAAAACAGGGATGAAAAAAGCAGACGCTGGTTATAGAGTAAATTCATCGCTTAAAAATAAGCTTTCCTTTAGTTTTTTGAAATAGTTTGCGGCGTACAGCATCCGGCTGCCGTACCAACTGAACATTTCTCCATCAACAATTTTTAAATGAGGAACCGATGTATGTATTTTCATCCATTCGGCTGCAAACTCCTGCAGATGATTTTTTTTGAAAGGGAATGGTTCAGATGAAAATAAAATTACTTCTGCTCCGCTACTGATCAGTTCTTCCATACTTGTTTCCGGGTAACGTGCACGATCAGCAAATACATTTTCAAACCCGGCAGCATCCATCATGGTATTAATAAACGTATCGCCACCAACACTCATGTAAGGCTTTTGCCAGATGAGGTAAGCCGCTTTTACCTTGTTCTTTGTTGTTGGAAGAGAGGCGAATTCATTCTTTATTGTATGGATGATCTCTGCTGCACGGTGTTCTTTCCCGGTAACAGAACCGATAGTGGCCATCATATCATACGCATCGGCAAACGAAACAACATCGCTGCACCAAACGGGACAAAACGCAGCAATAGCTTCTACCTGTTCCTTTACATTTTCCTCTTTACCGGCAATTACAAGATCAGGCTGTAATGATTCGATCAGCGGTAAATTCAATTGTTTGGTTCCACCAACTCTGGTTTTCGAATGAAACCATTGCTGCGGATGCACACAAAATTTGGTGATGCCCACTATTTCATCCGAAAGGCCAAGATCAAAAAGAAATTCTGTTTGTGATGGTACGATGGATATGATACGCCGCGGTGGGGAAGGGAGGAAAAAAAGATTGCCTGTCTGGTGGTGAACTTGTTTCATTTCATTTCAGACAGGCAATTTAATTAAATTGAGCGGTTCCTTGGTGTTTGATGGTTTTCCTTGGTACGAAATTTTGAATTCAAAGGATTTTGGAACCGAATTTTCTTCTTTCTTTCAGAATATCCCCCTTACGGGCGAATAAAAAGAAAAAAAGATCTGGATTTCAGAGGATAATTGGTTTGGATTTCAATTGGTTTTCTTAGGATCCAGATCTTTTTAATAAAGCCTTTTTGGTCTCTTGGTTTCCGCAACAGATTGCTCTGATTCGGTGGCTTTTTGGTTCTTCAGGATGTTTGGACTAGGGTCTTTCGGTTAGGATGTTTGGATTTTTCGTTGGTTTTTCTTCGGACGTTTGGACTTTAACTTTGGTTCTTCTTTAGGATTTTGATTTTACGTTTTTCATTAGTCAGGATAAATTGGATTCTTCAACGGTCTTTGGTTCTCTTTTTAGGGTATTGGATTCAAATTACTTTTTAAATAACGAAAGTTGATCGGATTTGGATTTTTAGTTTGGTTTTTTAATGGATTTGGATATTCGGTCTAAGTGTTTTTCTTGAGTCAGCAGCTGTTTGTTTTTCAATCAACTAACGATACAAAAGTAAAAGGACTGTTAAGACTTAACAAGAGCAGTATTTCTCTTTTTTGCGAACTCGGTATTTACCTCTGCAATCGTAGATCTACGTATTTGCGAAACGTGCAGTTACGAACTATTCAAGGTGAAAGCTTAGACTGTGAAGAACCCAAAAATATATTCTTTACAGATTATAGAAACTCACTGTCTTAATTAAAGTGAAAATAGGGGAGTTTTAAACGATTGTACTGATCAATTTCTTTTCACCTACAATCCAAACCACGTCTCCCTCTTCAAACACAAAATTTGAATCAGGATTCAACAGGCGTTCGCCATTTCTTTCAACACCAACTACCAATCCATTTGTAGCGGTACGTATTCCCGACTCCCGAATGGTTTTGTGAAGGAAGGGTGAATCACCATCCAATGTAAACTTATCCAGTTCCATTTCAACATTCTGCTGGTTTTCCAGTTGCTTTTTATCTGGCCGTAATACCGCATTCATTTTTATTTCCTGCGAATCGGTGCAAATAATAAACAGCTTATCGCCCGGAAAAATCCGCTCAGTACGTTGAGGTGATGGAATAGATAACTGTCCACGTTTAATCATAGCAATATTGATCCCGATTTTTTCACGCCATTGTAATTCTTCCAGGGTTTTTCCAAGAATAGCTGCATTGATCTCGGGTTCAATCTCAAATGTAACCATATGCGCATCCCAGGGAGCCATTGATACATTTCGTTTACTGGCAAGCAGATTGGATTGATTTAATTCTTCCTGCAATTCACGGTCGTTCAAATTGCGGATAAACCGATTCTCGATCTTATCATACAACTGCTTGATCTTTTTTCTGAAAAGCAGAAACACCGTGATGATCAAAGCAGCAGCATACAACGCAATATGAATGGAGAAAAAGCGATTCAGCAGAAAAACAATAAAGAAGAGTGCCAGCGAAAGTTTAATAAAACGCATGACCCAAATGGGGCCACGGTATTTCTGCTGTGCAAATATTCTGGCAAACGATTCGTTCTGTTCATTCCGAACAATCAAGCCCCATAAAAAAGGTGCCATGATCATTAACGTAATGCTGGCTGCAGTAATACCACCGAATGCATAATTGGTATTGGCTGCAATCCAGGGTGGGAGATAAGAAGCCGATAAATAAATAATAGCGCCGTTGATGGCAGAAAAAAGAATCACATTGAGTAAAAACGAACGAAGCAGTGATTCCCAATCGCTCACTGAGGTAATAATCTGTGCTTCTGAACTATACCGTAACAACGATCGTCGCCAGCGTTCGGGAAGTTTACGATCAATCCAGTTATACACCGGGGTGCTTGCTTTAATTAAGTAAGGTGTTGTGAACGTGGTGACTGCTGAAACTGCAATAATGGTTGGATACAGAAAATCACTGGTAAGCTTCAGGCTCATGCCTAACGCAGCAATGATAAACGAAAACTCCCCGATTTGCGCCAGGCTCATTCCCGTTTGCAACGATACTTTCAAGGCATTGCCTGAAATCAAAGCACCCAGTCCGGTTGTAAAGATCTTTCCCAAAATACACACCACAGTAATAAGTGCTATCGGCCCGGCATACTCCACCAACTGCGACAAGTTTACCAACATACCAACTGATACAAAGAAGATGGCACCAAACAGGTCCTTCACCGGCATGATCAGGTGTTCAATACGCTCTGCTTTTGTTGTTTCTGCCAACAGCGATCCCATGACGAACGCACCTAATGCCGGTGAAAATCCGGCAGATGAAGCAAGATAAACCATGAGCAAACACATGGCAATGGACACTACGAGCAATGTTTCATCGCTCATCAGGTTCTTTGCTTTTTTTAATAAGGTTGGAATGAAGAAGATACCCGCCACGAACCATAGTACAAGATAGATGGCCAGCTTACCGATTGATAATGCTGTATCCAGGCTCATGAACTGTTGACTCACTGCAAAAGTTGATAACAACACGAGTAATGCAATGGCTATGATATCTTCTACGATGAGGATGCCAAAAACCAGCGTGGCAAACTTCTTCTTTTTTAATCCCAGTTCATCAACTGCTTTGATGATAATGGTGGTAGATGAAATAGCCAATGCGGCACCTAAAAAAATACTATCCATGGTTGACCATCCCAGCAACCAGCCCGTGCCGTAACCAAGTGCAGACATACCCACTGCTTCAACAGATGCTGCAACAGATGCTGAACCACCCACCTGAACCAGTTTTTTAAAACTGAACTCAAGCCCCAAGCTGAACAATAGAAAGATCACACCAATCTCAGCCCATACCTGTACATTATGAATTTCAATAACAGAAGGGAAAAACTCAAAGTTTTTACTAACCAGTATTCCCGCCAGGATATAACCCAACACAACCGGTTGTTTCAGCTTCTTAAACAGCAATGTTGCTACAGCCGCTACGCCCAGTATTAAAGCCAGATCTGTTATGAAGTGTGGTAAATGATTCATGCTGCAATTCCTTTTCTGTTAGTGCAAATGCCAATCGAAAAAAATAGTATCGTAAAACGAAATAGTGTGCAGGATCAAATGACATGTTTTCCGGATATCGTCATAACTCAACAACAGATGTTGTTCCTTACATTCCTGCATTTCGGATGCTTTCAAAAATATTAAAAAAAACGATACCGCTCACAAGGAACGAAGGCGGATAAAAAAGAAGCCCGACTTTCAGCCGGGCTTCATTATACTTCTTATAAAAATATTAACTGATCGAATGTCTTGCCTTCGCCAGTGTTTTATCTTTTTCAGGTTCACCTAATGGTTTGTCTTTTGCAACATCCATCAGAATAGGAGCTGCAACAAATATGGATGAATAACAACCTGTAATAACACCCACCAACATTGCAAATGCAAAACCTCTGGTAACCTCGCCTCCAAAAATGAAGAGCGCTAACAAGGTTAAGAATACCGTTAAAGAGGTCATGATGGTACGAGCCAATGTATCATTGATCGCCTTGTTCAGAATCACGCCTTTATCCTGTCCAAACATTTTGGCACTGTATTCACGAACACGGTCAAACACAACCACGGTGTCGTTCATAGAGAAACCGATTACTGTTAACACCGCAGCAATAAAGTGCTGATCAATTTCTAATGGGAACGGCACTATGTTTCGGAAAAACGAGAATACAATTAACGTTACCAACACATCATGCAGCAAGGCTGCAATAGTACCAACCGAATAACGCCAGTCACGGAAACGGATAAAGATGTAAAGTGTAATTACCAGCAAGCCGAGAATAGTTGCCCATAATGCACCTTTTTTCAAATCGTCGGAGATGGTAGGCTGTACGGTTTGTGAACTTTGTTTGAAATTAGTTGAGAACTGCTCAAAGGTTGTACCGGCAGGTATAAAAGATTTTAAACCTTCGTACAATTTTGCTTCTACAGCAGCATCAACCTCCTGTCCGGGTTGCTCGATCAGGTAGTCAGTTGTAATATTTAATTGCTTGTTATTTCCAACAGTTTTAATGATCGGGTATTTTCCAAATACTTTGTTCAGTTCATTTGCAACTTCTTCATTCTTCATTTCACGGTCAAACTTCACTGTGTAGCTGCGTCCGCCACGGAATTCAACACCATAATCGAATCCGTTAAAGATCGAACCAACACCCAGCAAGATCACCACTAATGAAATACCGTAAGCTACTTTCCGATATTCAACAAACTTATAAGCAGCGTGCTTAAAGATGCGGCGTGAAAGAGTTGTAAAATATTCGAAGTGACGTTTTTTGTTGGTCCATGCATCAGTGATCAATCTTGAAACGAGGATACCGCAGAACAAACTCAACAGCAAACCAATGATCTGTGTAGTTGCAAAACCTTTTACAGGTCCTAAGCCGAAATAAAGAAGAATGAATGATGTGAGCAAGGTTGTAATATGACCATCCAGTACCGGAGCCAGGGAACGGCTGTAACCATCCTGCACGGCCATCTGGTAACTTTTCCCTTTGGTCAATTCTTCCTTGATACGTTCGAAAATAATTACGTTGGTATCCACCGCCATACCAATGGTCAATACCAAGCCCGCAATACCGGCAGCAGTTAAGGTTGCACCAAATGCACTTAACACACCCACTGTAAACAACAAGTTCAGGATAAGGGCAATATTTGCGATCCAGCCACCCGTGTTGTAATACAACAACATGAGGATGAAAATAACTACAAAGGAAATGATGAACGAAAGGGTACCACCTTTAATGGCTTCTTCACCAAGTGTTGGACCTACAACCTGCTCTTGTACAATTTTAGCAGGAGCGGGGAGTTTACCGGTACGTAACACACTGGCAAGATCGCTTGCTTCCTGGATCGTAAAATTCCCGCTGATCTGTGAAACACCACCACTGATAGCTCCATTGTTAACACCAGGTGCTGAGTACACATAATTATCTAATGCAATGGCAATGGCATATTTTCCGTTGAATGCATCACCTGTCATTTTTTCCCAGATACCGGCACCTCTTGCATTCATTTCCATCTGCACCTGTACTTCATTTGTACGTGGGTCGAAATCCTGGCGTGCGTCAGTAATATATTCACCGGTAA
>CAYMSG010000067.1:0-11846 GCA_964392955.1 uncultured Chitinophagaceae bacterium
ATGATGATGATGGAAGCACCGGTGCTGTATAAATAATCTTCGTACTTGGGATTGGCTAAAAAGGCGAGGTGGCCGTCAACCGCTTCTTCAATTTTGCTGAAAGAACGAACTGTTGCGTTGGGGTTACCTTCTATCGAACCATTAATGATGAGTGCAATTTGCGAGGCGGAAAACTCCATGTATCCTGTCTTAATATTTTAAAGTTACTTTCAAAAACGTTCCAAAACAATCTTTATGATGGCAATTCTCCTCTTTTTATGCAAATGGTGGCTGGCAAAGGTAAAATTTGCGAACCGGACTGTGAATGGCTTTGTTGATAAGCCCGTATTCAACCTCTGCTATGTCTTTTACCGTACCATCTTTGTATAAAATATTAATATGCTCATTCCCGGGGTTGTACATTCTGTTTTCGGCAATACCATTAAACACAAAATAAGATACCTCCTCGTTAGTCAATGACAGTTGTTCTTTTGCTTTCCGCTGCACTGCTACAATTTCTTTTTCATCAAACGGCTGCATCTGCAGTTTTGTTTTGAGCATGTTCCGGTTTAACAGCCATTTGCTGAGTGTACTCAGTACCTTATCCGGGTGGTGCATCCATTTTTTGATGGATGCCAGTACATCATAATCATCCAGCTCACAAAACTTGGCCAGGTTGTTTTTAATAAATGTTGCCGATTGAGTTGTCCGCAAAAATTCATCCAGAATTGGGTTCGATGAAAAAGGACCGGCTTCTTCTTTCGCCAAAATCCTTGCCCGTTCTAAAATTTTCACGAGCATATTTTCGGCGCTCAGTACTGTTTTATGCAGGTAGGCCTGCCAGTACATGAGGCGGCGGGCCACCAGAAATTTTTCAATGCTGTACACGGCTTTTTCTTCCACCATCAGTTCGTTATTGTGTACCACCATCATTTTAATAATTCGGTCGTACCCAATTACACCCTCACTAACCCCGCTGTAAAAGCTGTCACGTGTTAAGTAATCCATCCGGTCTACATCCAGCTGGCTGCTGATGAGTTGGTGTAAAAACTGTTTAGGATACGTTCCTCTGAAAACAGCCATCGCCATTTCCAGTGCCCCGTTGAATTCGTTATTGAGATGTTCAAAAATGAGCAACGATATTTCTTCGTGGTGTACGTCTTCGATGATCACATGCTCCAGTGCGTGGCTGAAGGGGCCATGCCCTACATCGTGCAACAGGATCGCTAATTTGGCCGCCTGTTCTTCTTCGGCCGTTATTTCAACCCCTTTGCCTTTTAACTCTGTCAATGCCAGACACATTAAATGATAGGCACCCATACTATGGTGTAATCGGGAATGTACAGCCCCGGGGTACACAAGGTGCGCCAATGCCATTTGGTGAATGCGCCGCAAACGCTGGTAAAAAGGGTGTGATAAAACCCGGTAGATCAACGCATCATCAAAGGTGATAAAACCATAAACCGGATCATTCACTATTTTTCTGAACTTCATGTGCTTATTACTGATTGGTTTTTCCTGCCCGTTCATTTTAAGGCTTATTTCATTGGTAAACTGTTAAATAAACTCCGGGCAAGTGTGCAAAGGTAATGGCTTGTGCCTTGAAACTTGTACCTTGAGGGCTTAACTTTCGTATTAAAAACAAAAGCATGGCAGTAGCACAAATTCTTTGGGTAGATGATGAAATTGAAAGTCTGCAATCACAGAAATTATTCCTTGAAAATAAAGGTTATGAAGTGCACACCTTAACCAATGGGTTCGATGCCATTGATTATGTAAAAGAAAATCCGGTGGATGTGGTGTTGATGGATGAAAGCATGCCCGGTATTACGGGATTGGAAACATTAACCAAGATCAAGGAAGTGAATCAATCCATCCCGGTGGTGCTTATTACCAAAAATGAAACCGAGAACCTGATGGATGATGCCATTGGTTCGCAGATCAGTGATTATCTCATTAAACCGGTAAACCCCAACCAGGTGTTACTGAGTTTAAAAAAGATCATCGATAACAAACGGTTGGTGAGTGAAAAAACAACATCGGCCTACCAGCAGCAGTTCCGCAATCTGTTTATGGCCCTCAACAGTAACCCCAATTACAATGAGTGGATGGACATCTACAAAAAACTCGTGTATTGGGAACTGGAAATGAGCAAGGCCGACAGTCCTGAAATGAGTGAAGTATTACAGCAACAAAAAAGTGAAGCCAACAACGAATTTTTTAAATACATCTCACGGCATTATTCCGATTGGGTGAAGTCGAAGGCAGCAGATGCGCCTATTATGAGTCACACATTGTTTCAGTTTAAGGTATTACCTCATGCAGAGAAAGGTGTACCGCTGTTTTTTATTTTGATTGATAACCTTCGTTTCGATCAATGGAAAGCCATACAACCCATTTTTGCAGAAAGCTTCCGGATTGCAGAGGAAGATTCGTTCTATTCCATTTTACCTACGGCTACACAATACAGCCGCAATGCCATTTTCAGCGGGTTGATGCCGGTTGATATCGAAAAGAAATTTCCAAAGCAATGGAAAAACGACAATGATGAAGGCGGTAAAAACCTCTATGAAGAAGAGTTTTTCAGGGAACAGTTAAAACGTCTTGGTAAAGGCGATCTAAAAGTATCGTTTACCAAAGTATTAAACCACCAGGCAGGGCAGGAGTTGGTAAACAATATTCACAACCTGTTGCAGAACGATATCAATGTGATCGTGTACAATTTTGTGGATATGCTCAGCCACGCACGTACCGAAATGGAAGTGTTGAAAGAGCTGGCAAACGATGAAAAAAGTTACCGCAGTATTACGTTAAGCTGGTTTGAACATTCGCCGCTTTACCAGGCCCTGCGGAAAATTGCAGATAAAAAAATCAACATCGTAATGGCTACCGATCATGGCAGCATCCGTGTACAAAAACCTGCAAAGGTGATCGGCGATAAAGAAACCACCACTAATATCCGCTACAAACACGGACGCAATCTCAACTTCGAACCAAAAGATGTGCTTTCGTTCCGTGATCCGGCTGATGCCGGGCTGCCCATGCCGAATGTAAATTCATCGTACATTTTTGCAAGGGAAGATGTGTATCTCTGTTATCCCAACAATTATAACTACTACGCCAACTATTACCGCAATACATTCCAGCATGGCGGCGTAAGCCTGGAGGAAATGATTATACCGGTAGTAAGGATGACAAGCAAATAACATGTTGTACGATGTAAGACGTACGATGTACGAATGTCACACTGTGGAAAAGTCCTCATTACTGAAACAGGTTATGAGCAGCAGTAACGGTAAATTTGCAACGAAATAAATACCCCTTTAGGGGACAGGGGAATGAAACTGAATCAAACAACATTAGATAAGCTGGAAGATATCCTGGAAGAAAGCGGTTACGTTGTACGTTACGAGCGTGGTACTTTCCAGAGTGGTTATTGCATACTGGAGCAAAAGAAGGTAGTAGTGCTCAATAAGTTCCTGATGCAGGAAAGTCGTATTAACACGCTGCTTGAGTTGATTCCGCAGGTAAACATCAATTTTGACGCACTTACTGCAGGTTCACAAAAATTATACGAAGAAGTAATGGCGCTTGCTGAAGCCAAGGCAAAGGCGACAAATGAGGAATCATAAATGAAGAATGAAAAGTTAAAAATGAGGAAGTTATCTCTCAACAACCAGCACTTTTTAATTACTCATTTTTAATTTTTCATTTTTAATTTTATCTGGTGAGCTATCCTCCCCTCAAAATAACATTTCTTGGAACAGGTACCAGCAGTGGCGTACCCATGATCGGTTGTGAATGTGAAGTGTGTACTTCAACCGATCCAAGGGATAATCGGCTGCGCAGCAGTATCATGGTTGAAACAGCCGATACCACCATTGTAGTTGATACCACACCTGATTTCCGTTACCAGATGTTGCGGCTTGGTGTAAAGAAAGTCGATGCCATCATTTTCACGCATCCTCACAAGGATCATATTGCCGGACTGGATGATGTACGTGCGTTTAATTACATCAATAAGAAACCAATGGAGGTGTACTGCAATTATTTGACAGAGGAGGCACTGCGTCGTGATTTTTATTATGCGTTTTCCGATACAAAATATCCCGGCGTTCCGGAGATCAATCTCAATACGATTACGGAAACACCTTTTACCATCAATGAAGTAACCATTGAACCCATTCTTGTATGGCATTTGAAAATGCCGGTGCTGGGCTTCCGGTTTGGACCGTTCACGTACATTACTGATGCCAATTTTATTGAAGAAGATCAGAAAGAAAAAATCAAAGGCAGCAACGTAATGGTGTTAAATGCACTGCGGAAAGAAAAACACATTTCACATTACAACCTTGATGAAGCAGTTGCCTTAGTACAGGAATTACAGGTGCCGGAAGCTTACTTCACACATATCAGTCACCAGTTAGGAACACATGCATCTGTTGCTGCTGAATTGCCCGCCGGTATTCATTTAGGCTATGATGGATTGGTACTCAACCTGTAAACATTTCTGCTCCCATACCCGCTTTGTAGTATTTCATTTCTCTGCTGCAGCGATTATTTTTAAGGTATGCAGTTTACCCAAACCAAATGGATAAAGGAGTATTTCTCCTTCACCAAAAAAGAACGCAATGCAATATTGTTGCTCGGCACACTTGCTGTATTATTTGCGTTATTACCCACCATGTTTCCCTTTCTGGTAAAAAATGAAATTGAGCTGGTAGTTGATACGGCTCTGCAAAAAGAGATTGCTGCCTTACAGGTAGTCAATGAACCAACTGACCGCCGGACAACAGCTTCGTATACTGATGCCGATCTGTATCAACCCAAACAATCACGATTTGAAAAATTCAGAGACGAACAATCATCCGCAGTACTGTTTACGTTCGATCCCAACACGGCTTCTGCCGGGGAGTGGAAACAATTAGGACTGCGTGATAAAACCATTCAAACCATCCTCAACTATCGGTCAAAAGGTGGCAAATTTTTTAAACCCGAAGATCTGCAGCGGATCTATGGTCTGCGGCCGGATGATTATGAACGATTGAAACCCTATGTTCAAATTGCATCGCAACGAAAAGAACAACCCTCCACTTTTGCTACAACAGAAACAAAAGTGGAGCGAAAGGAATATGTAGCTGCAGCAATTGATATTAATACGGCCGATACGGTTGAATGGAAGAAGCTGAAAGGGATCGGTTCAGGCTATGCCCGGCGGATTGTGAATTTCCGGTCAAAGCTGGGTGGCTTTGTTTCAATTGAGCAGGTAAAGGAAACCTATGGCTTGCCCGATTCTGTTTTTCAGCAAATTAAACCACAACTTCGGTTTGATGCTTCAACAGTACAGCAAATCGATCTCAACAAAGCTTCGCTGGAGCAGCTCAAGGCACATCCTTACATTTCTTATTCAGTTGCTAATGCAATTATTCAATACAGGAACGAACATGGTGAATTCAGTACTGTAGCCGATATCCGAAAAATTGGCGCTATTGACGCTTCTTTGTTCACGAAGATTGCCCCTTACTTTACCATAAAGTGAAGGATTTTTTTTGCACTTGAGCTAACAATTGTTAGTAATCTCCCTATATTTGTATTGCCGTTTCGATTGATTGCTATAAGTAAGCAAGTTGAGTCATGTTACTGGTTGTAGGTCAGTTCATGGCTCAACTTATTTTAAAACCTATTTGAATAACGTATTACGTACAATGAATTTTACACACGACGAAGTAACACAGCAGGTAGCACAGGTAGCAAAAGATTTTGCTCACAAACACATCAAGCCACATGTAATGGAGTGGGATGAAACACAGCATTTTCCCAAAGAAGTGATGCAGGCAATGGGCAAACTGGGGTTGATGGGCATTTTTGTTCCGGAAGAGTATGGCGGCAGTGGATTTGGTTATCATGAATATGTGGCTGCCATTGTAGAAACTGCAAAAGTGTGCGGGTCTGTTGGATTGAGCCTGGCAGCACATAATTCACTTTGCACGGGTCATATTTTATATTGTGCCAATGAAGAACAGAAGAAAAAGTATTTGCCCAAGCTCGCAAGTGGCGAATGGATAGGCGCATGGGGTTTAACCGAACCCAATACCGGCAGTGACGCTGGCAATATGAAAACAACTGCTGTAAAAGAGGGAAATGAATGGGTGATGAACGGCACGAAATGCTGGATCACACATGGCATTAGTGCAGAGTTAGCGGTTGTAATTGCACGCACCGGTGAACCACGCACCAGTGGTAACTCAACAGCATTTTTAGTTGAAAGAGGAACAGCAGGATTTAAAGCTGGTAAAAAAGAAAACAAGCTGGGTATGCGTGCAAGTGAAACGGCAGAAATGATCTTTGATAACTGCCGTATTCCGGATGCAAACAGAATTGGTGAAGTAGGTGATGGGTTTCGCCAGGCGTTGAAGATCTTAGATGGTGGGCGCATTTCCATTGCAGCACTGTCGCTGGGTATTGCCAAAGGTGCATTTGAAGCAGCCTTGCAGTATTCGCAGGAACGGCATCAGTTTGATCAGCCGATTTCAAATTTTCAAGGTATCTCTTTTAAGTTGGCTGATATGGCAACCGAAATTGCTGCGGCTGAATTGTTGATCATGAAAGCGGCCGATTTGAAAAACCGAGGTGAAAAAGTTACCGAAGCAGGAGCTATGGCTAAGTATTATGCAAGCGAAGTGGCAGTGAGAGTGAGTAATGATGCGGTACAGATCTTTGGCGGCTATGGTTACACCAAAGATTTTCCGGTAGAAAAATATTATCGTGACAGTAAATTATGCACCATTGGTGAAGGAACCAGTGAAATACAAAAAATTGTAATTGCCAGAGAAGTATTAAAGTAGGTCGATCGTAAATCAACATGAGAAAGCAAAGCCGTTTCAGTTTACTGGAGCGGCTTTCTTAGTCTAAGAAATCATCTTCATCTTTTGGGCTGTACTTATCGAACAATTTGTCGATGGCTCCTCCGAACACCGGAAATTTTTCCTTTGCAAAATTTTTGATCACTTCAATTGATTTATATGCTTGTTGCTCACTTAATCCTTCTGCCATTAAACGATTGATAAGTTCCTGCATAGTTGCTTGTTTAAGGTTTAAAGTTAAAGGTTGAATGTTGGATAGAATCATTGATGACACAGTTTTTATAAGATAGCAGCAACTCTATTATTTTCTTCAAATAAAAAACCTGTTGAAAAAAATCAACAGGTTCAATTATAGTTCACGTTCGTACTTCGTATTTCTTACCTCGTACTTAGGCTTATGCTACTTTCAGCAAGCCCAGCTTACTCTTATCGAATTTATGCATGGCATAATCCAAGGTAAGATGGAATTGTTTTTCCTCACTGCCCGGCAGATCAAACATGGCATCGGTTAAAATGCTTTCGCAGATGCTGCGTAAACCCCTTGCGCCGAGTTTGTATTCCATTGCTTTCGCCACCATGAAATCATATACGTCTTCATCAATCAGCAACTCAATTCCTTCCAGGTCGAATAATTTTTGGTACTGTTTGATGAGTGCATTCTTTGGTGTTACCAGAATTTCACGGAGTGTTTCTGCATCCAATGGATTGAGATAGGTAACAATTGGTAAACGTCCCAACAACTCAGGAATCAAACCAAAACTTTTCAGGTCCTGTGCATTTACGTATTGCAGCAGGTTTTTCTTCATATGCTCCTGTTCTTCTTTGTTTACATTAAAGCCAATGGCATTGGTGTTTACACGGCGTGCAATCACTTTGTCAATACCATCAAAGGCGCCACCACAAATGAAGAGAATATTTTGTGTGTTGATCTTGATGAGTTTTTGCTCCGGATGTTTACGTCCGCCCTGTGGTGGAACCAATACTTCTGTTCCTTCCAGCAACTTCAGCATTCCCTGCTGTACACCTTCACCGCTTACATCACGTGTGATGGATGGATTGTCGCCTTTACGTGCAATCTTATCGATCTCATCAATATAAACGATTCCTTTTTCTGCAGCTGCCACATCGTAATTACAAACCTGCAGCAAACGTGTAAGAATACTTTCCACATCTTCACCTACATAACCGGCTTCTGTAAATACGGTTGCATCCACAATGGCAAACGGAACATTGAGCAGACGGGCAATTGTTTTGGCAAGTAATGTTTTACCGGTACCGGTTTCACCCACCATCACAATATTGCTCTTTTCAATTTCAATTTCGCTTTCTGTTTTTTGCTTTAAACGTTTGTAGTGATTGTAAACGGCAACGGCCAGCACTTTCTTTGCTTCATCCTGGCCAATGATATATTCATCCAGGAAGCGTTTGATCTCCACTGGTTTTTTTACATTCAGTTTAAAGTTGGAAGTGGTTGCTTCATTGCGCAGCAATAATTCCTGGGCAATGATTTCCTGTGCATGCTCCACGCAGTTTTCACAGATATGTCCTTCCTGTCCCGCAATTAAGATCTTCACTTCGTCCCTGCTACGGCCACAAAAGGAACAGTGCAACATGTTGTTTTTCGCCATTTGAAATGGATTTTTCAGGTTGGTTTGATAATACAAAACCACCTCAAAGATAGTAATGCTTTTTAATTAAGGTAGTAGTAAGATGAAAAAGGGATGGAATACTACAAGATTCCATCCCTTTTGTTATCAAAACAAATGCTTTAGAGCTTATCAAGAATACCATCTACAATGCCATACGCAACGGCTTCATTGGCATCCATCCAGTAATCACGGTCAAAATCTTTTAATACCTGCTCTACTGTTTTGCCACAGTTTTCGGCCAGTATTTTGGCACCCATTTCTTTTGTTTTGGCAATTTGTGCAGCAATGATCTCCAGATCGGCACTGGTACCCTGGGCGCCACCAATACTCGGCTGGTGAATCATTACTTCGCCACTTGGGAAAATGTAACGCTTGCCTTTTGTGCCACCGCTTAACAAGATAGAACCCATTGATGCAGCCATACCCATACAAATAGTACTTACCGGTGAGCTGATGAGTTTCATGGTATCGTAGATCACCATACCACTTGTTACCACACCGCCGGGGCTGTTGATGTACAGTTTAATTTCTTCGCCGGGTTTTACCGCATCTAAATACAATAACTTGTTCACGATCTCTTTTGCAGAATTATCGTGCACAACACCCCAGAAAAAGATCTTGCGTTGCTCAAGGAATTTTTTATTGTAAGGACCAAAAGCCGCAGCGGTAAAATTCTCTAACGGATTTTCTTTTGGTTCATCATCTTCATCTTCGAAACGAACAGGAAATTTTAAATTATGCTGATACATAGTTTACTTGATTTTTGAGGTTTAGCTTTCTTTTGTCTTGCGGGGATTCATCACCAATACTTCATCTACTAATCCATAGTCTTTTGCTTCGCTGGCTTTCATCCAGAAATCACGGTCGCTGTCTTCTTTTACTTTTTCAACCGTTTGGCCACTGTGGTAAGCAATGATCTCATAGAGTTCATCTTTAAGTTTCTTTACTTCATTCACCATGATCTGGATATCGGTAGCCTGTCCGCCTGCACCACCATAAGGTTGGTGTAACATAATGCGTGAGTGCTTCAATGCCGTACGTTTTCCTTTTGTACCTGCACACATCAACACAGCGCCCATACTGGCTGCAATGCCAATGGTAATGGTACTTACATCGGGCGTAATGTATTGCATGGTATCATAAATGCCAAGCCCTGCATAAATACTGCCGCCGGGACTGTTGATGTACATCTGAATATCACGTGTACGGTCGGTACTTTCTAAAAACAACATTTGTGCAGTTACAATGTTGGCTACATAATCGTTGATCGGCTCACCCAGGAAAATAATACGATCCATCATGAGGCGTGAGAACACATCCATACTGGCTACGTTCAACGGACGCTCTTCAATAATGTAAGGCGTAAGATTCGTTGGGTTGTTTAATGCTGATTGATAATTATGCAATGTGGCGCCGGAGATACCACGGTGTTTCACGGCGTATTTTTCAAATTCTTTATTCAAATCCATAATCGTTTTTTTTCCGGTTTGAAGTTAAGGGAAACGTTTGGAATAAAATGTTTTCAAATACCATGCGAGGCAGAAAAGCAGGACATTAAGGCAGGAGAAGCAAGTCGATAGTTTATAGTTGGTAGTTTTTAGTTCCAGGCATTCGGCTATTCTGGCTGATTTTCTTGTAGATTTCAAAGACAGAGTTCATTTGCAACATGATAAAAAGAGAAATCCCGCCAATTACTCAGCGGGACTTTATTTTTCGTACATCTTACATCGTACTTCTTAGTGGTGCTGATGCTGGTGTTCTTCGTTCATTTTAATGAACTCTTCTGCACTTACTTCTTTCACATCTTTGTTTACCTGCTGCTCAGCCCAGTTAAATACTTTTTCAGTAACAAGGCGGCGATAGGTTTGATCAACCTGCTGCTCATCTTTCAACAAGCCATCAACATACTGATCCAGCCAATCGAGGTTGCCATCGCCCAAGTTCATGCTGCCGAAATAGCTCATTACCTGCTGACGCATACTGTCTTTCAGTTCTTCCTGTGTTACATCTAATTTATTCTCAGTAACAATTTTATCAGTGATCAGAGTCCAGCGCAACTGATTGTTGAATGTTGGATATTCCGCTTCTACCTGCTCAGCCGATTTTGGTTTTTCGCCGGAAGTAGCCAGCCATTTTTTCAGAAAGCTTTCAGGCAGTTCCATGGTTGTTTCATCGAGCAACACGTGGTAGAGGTGATGCTGAAGCTGGTTGCTGCTTTGTTTGTCCCAATATGCCTGGATGTCTGCCTCAATAGCTGCACGGAATTCAGCTTCTGTTGCAATGGTTTTACCGGGTAGTGCTTCCTTGAAAAACTCTTCGTTCAATTCACGCTTTTCAATCAAACCAACTTTTGTGATGGTGAGTTTGAACAGCTTGCCTTCCACTTCTGCTGCATCTTTAAAACCAAGATCGCCAATAACCCAGTTGCGCTCTTTTTCTTCAAATGCATCCTGCAAACTAACTACAAGCGTATCGCCTGTTTTAGCACCTTGCAGTTTGGCACGGTAGGCTTCCTTAAAATATTTTACCAATAAGGAATTATCTTTTTTCACACCGCCTTCCACTACATTACCATCCGCATCGCTTTCTTCAAAGGTGAGGTTGAGTACATTGTCGTCGCTGCTTACAGTTTCAGGCTCTGTCATTTTGCCGAAACGGATTTGCAAACGCTCGATCTCTTCGTTCACCATTTCAGTTGTTGCTTTTACACGGAAATAGGGTGCTTTCTTTTTAGCGAGATCAATTTCAAACGCAGGTTTCAAACCAATTTCAAAATCAAAGCTGTAATCAACAGGCGCATCCATGCTGGGCTTAAATTCTGCATTGGCAAGAGGAAGCGGCTGTGCAAAAATGTCAAGCTTTTCGGCAGCGAGGTAATCGTTTAACCCTTTTTCAATATTGCGGATCACTTCTTCCGTGAAAATGCCTTGTCCGTACATTTTCTTTACCATGCCTGCGGGCACCATGCCTTTCCGGAAGCCGGGGATATTCGCCTGCTTGCTATATGTTTTCAACGTTTTTTCAAACGCAGGAAAGTATTCCTCTTTTGTAATTTTTACTGTGAGCTTATCGGTTAACAAACCAATGTTTTCTCTTGTTACTGTAGCCATAAATAACGTTGAATGTTTGAATGTTAAAAGTTTAAGGTTGGAGGTCGAACGTTGAAACATTCAACTTTAAACCTTAAACTGTAGTTGTTTTGTCCGGATGGAGGGACTCGAACCCCCACACCTTACGGCATCAGATCCTAAGTCTGACGTGTCTACCAATTTCACCACATCCGGAGTCAAAAATCCAATGTAAAAAATCCAAATTCCAATGCTGCTGCGCATTTGGGTATTGGTTTTTGTGATTT
>CAYMSG010000068.1:0-11811 GCA_964392955.1 uncultured Chitinophagaceae bacterium
TCAAAAAGAACCCGATTTGTCTGTCGGGTTGTGTCGTCATAGCCTTGCCACTAACGGTTGGTGTATGAAGCGTTGGGCATTCCGAAGCACTTTCCTGTCAAGCCGCCACAAAGTTTATTAAGTGTAATGCCCTTGAAATTAGCACTATCCGCCCAATGATTTATACACTTTGTTAGCAACTGGGCGTTCATTTTTCATCCTGACAGTCAGCGTTTTAAGTCTATTTATTAGTCTTTATTATTGCACAGACTTTTCAACGAAGCACAAATTTATTTTGTTTTTTTGTGGGAGGGCAACCCTAAAACCGCCCTTAAAGGCGGTTACTTGGGCTGGCTTTGTAAGCTCTTTGGCAAGCTTTGGTCGTGCTTTGGCTCGTGGGGCTTGCCAATGTGCTTACAAATAGGGAGGGCAATTCCACTATCCTCTTATGGTTTTGCCCAATGCTTCTAATAGTTGTGGATTGTCCTCTAAACCAATTTTTGCTACGGCATAGAACTCACTCATCCAATCATCTATCTTTGCAAATGCTGCATCTTTGCCTTTGGTTGCATCTTGTGATTCCCCTTTTTCTTTCAGGTAAACTGCTCTTGCCGTTTCTAATTCAGAAATCAATGTGTTTGCCGCTGTCAAGTCGTCAACGGAGATTTTTAAGCGGGATAATTTACCTTGAATCACTGTATCGGCTGATGCCACGGAATAAAATTTCTTTGCAGCTTCTAACCATTTAATATAAGTCCGTGGCATTGTGCCAGAAATTGCCAATTTGTCGGCGGTTAACAAATCGTTACGGAATACAACTTTTGCTTTCTTGCGGTGGATGTTAAATGTGTCAGCTAATTGTTCCTTTTTACTTGAAAAATCGGCGTAAGCAGCAGATGTTTCATCGTCTTCGGTTTTGTTTGCATCGTATGCAGTTCGGGTTTTTGTTAGCAATGCTTTACCTTCTGCGATAACTGCTGAATCGTAGCCTAAATCTGCCATGATTGCTGAAATTTCAGGTTGGGTTTCTGCATTTTCTAATGCTACGCGATACAATTCCAATGTTGCTGAGTCTGTAAGTTTTGTCCGTGATGCCATAATTTAATTTTTAAAGGTTTATAATTAATTACTTTTGGTTTTTTCGCTTTTACAATTCTGTTTTTCAGTTTTACAATTGCGTTTTCCCCACTCACATTTTCTCTTTTCGGATTTGGAATTGTATTTTCCGAACGTACTGCAATATTTTCCTTACTTGCAAGTCTATTTTTCCTTTCTAATATTGCATTTTCCAAACTTACACCTGCTATTTTTCAACTTGATTTTGTGTTTGTAAAACTAAATGTTAAATATAACGAAAATACTTTTTGTAAGAACTCAGTTGTACTTCCATTTTGTTAAAAATTACTTCCATATCTATTTTCCAAGTTTTAATATCCTGAAAGCCCCCCTGACCACAATTAAAAATACAATTGTACCAATGATTAAATCTGGATACTTTGATTGGGTCAACAAAACCAATACTCCTGCTGCGATAACACCGGTGTTGATAATAATATCGTTTGATGTGAATATCATCGTGGCTTTCATGTGTGCTTCTTCACTTTTTGATTTTTGTAATAAATAAAGGCAAACGGAATTGGCAATCAACGCCAGTATGGATACAACTATCATAGTTCTAAAATCCGGCACAGCTTCAAAACTGATAAACCGGCGTATTACTTCCGAAAGTCCGAGCAGTGCTAATGCAAGTTGAAAATAGCCACTCAATTTTGCTACTTTTTTCTTGCGTAGGACGGTTGAACCGACTGCCCAAAGGCTAAGACCATAGACCAGCGCATCTGCCAGCATATCCAACGAATCGGCAACCAACCCCATCGATTTAGAAATAAACCCTGTGGTGATTTCAATAATAAAAAATGCAAAATTGATAATCAGCACCGTCCAAAGGAGTTTCGATTGTACCAATGAATTGTCCTTGAATTCATCCGCTTGGGCAACAATTGTTTCCTGGAGTTGCGACCCTAAATTGAGTTCTTTCAGGTGATTCTCAATTTCAGGGCTTTCTTCGGAATGAAAGACAGTAAGTTTTCGGTTTTCAATATCGAACACCAAACTTTTAATCATAGAAAGCCCATTGAGTTTCATCCTGATAAGGTTCTCTTCCGAGGGACAATCCATTTTGGATATTTTGAATACTGATTTGTACATGAAAACTATTTATTATACAACACCACATTTAGCGGAATAAATGCTCCTACTTTCAAGCCCCAGTCAACATTGTCAACAGGGGTAAACAGGAATACAAAAGCATTTCCCACATTACCCAATTTGAAATTCGGCCCGGTTTGGACTATGAATTTATTTTCATCAAACATGTACTCTTCTGCCAAAACCCACGATACCGGGATTTTTTTGTCAAACCCTACAAACCAGTATTCGTTGAAATTATAGATGGCGTTGGCAAAGGGCGTGTATCCCATCGACAGGTAAGTTTTATTATTGAACATGGCGCCCAACTCGGCATGTATACGTGTTATTTCCGTTTTGTTGCCGTCAAAATCGTACATCACAAAAGGGTTAACACGTACCCCCGTGATTACTTTCAACCGTTCTCCCTCCTGAGCATTCACGGTGAATGCCCCAAAAAGTACGAAGGCTAATAACAAAAGTTGTTTTCTCATTTTCAAATATTTTTGAACTACTTTAGGTTAAAATTCCGGTCGTACTATAAGTTTTTAATTACCGTTTCAAGTTTCGACCTGATTTTGCTGGCAATTTCACCTAATTTGTCATTTTCAACTGCCTGCATGGAAGCCACAGGGTCAACAGCGGCTACTTCTGTTTTGCCATTATCCAGTTCCTGCACAATTACATTGCAGGGGAGCATGGCTCCTATTTTGTTTTCAGCCTTTAGCGCTTCATAGGCAAATGGCGGATTGCAAGCCCCCAAAATTTGATATTTTCTGAAATCGACATCCAGTTTCTTTTTCAATGTGGCCTGCACATCAATCTCTGTTAGCACCCCGAAACCTTCTTTTTTCAGTTCCTTGGTTACTTTTTCAAGGGCTTCGACGAAACCGTATTCTGTTGTTTTTTCAATATAATACTTCATGATAATTTATTTTACATTAAATCCTTTTTTCGTTCTTCAAACTCCTGTTTGTTTATTTCGCCACGGGCGTAGCGCTCTTTTAAAATTTCGAGCGCCGATTTATTTACGGGTTGGTTGCCTGGGCGGTTACTTTGACTCATTCCTTTAACAACCATCCAAACAACGGCAATTACGATAATGAGCCCTATAACCCACCACCAGCCCATTCCCATTCCCCATCCGTGACCTCCAAATCCATTCATCATAACATTCTCCTTTCTTTTTACCGCTTATTCTTAATTTACCCCTTTAGTGATTAACTATGAATCGAACTGGCGTTTACCAACAATTGCTGCGGCGCGACATCATCATCTGTTTACGAGAGTTCATTTTCATGTTACCGGAATACCAGCAGTTTTCTGACATATCCCACCATGTGTACTGGTTATTGTTGAAATAGGTCAGTTGCTCTTCAGCGAGAAGCTTCTTGATTTGAACTTTCGTATCCAAATTAATATCGTCAATTTTCTCTTCTTTGTCCCTGATATCGCTTCTCAACGATTTCACTTTTTTCACATCCAGTTCGGGATTTGAATTAGCCGCCCGGTATTCCAATCTCAAACTACGAAGCTCATTCTCGATTGGGAGCTTTTTCTCGTAGCTTTTTTTGCGGAGCTTGTTGATTTCCGTGATTTGTTCGGGTGATAACGCATATTCTGCCGGGGTGTTGTTATTCCACCATTGGGCATCGACATTTGCCGACCAATTTGAGTTGCAACAATGTGGTTGTGCCGATACCTGAGAAGCAGAAAGGGCAATCAACCCTGCCAGCAGAAACATCCATTTTAATTTTCCAGTTTTCATAATCAATAATTTTTAATGTTTGAAATTCTAATATTATCAACATCAAAATTACCAATAAATTAGTGCAACACTATTGCAAAGTTTAATCACAACGCGGACAGACACCGTTAATAATGAATTGGGCGTTTTCGTAAGTGTAGCCGTCAGGCAGGTTAACCTGAGGAATAGGCAATTCTTTCATGCAACGTGTCCTACCGCAGCGTTTGCAATAAAAATGGACGTGTAAATCATGTAAATTACAGGTACATTCATCATCGCAAACGGCATACTTAACCGAACCTGTCCCATCGTCAACAGGATGCACGATGTAGTTTTCCTCAAACGATTTAAGCGCCCTGAAAATGGTCGAGCGCTCCACTTTTTCAAACCGTTGCTCTAAATCCGCCAAACTAAGGGCTTTTCCTGAATCAGCGAGGGTTTTGTAAACCAATGTCCGCATGGCTGTTGGCTTAACGTTTTTCGATTCAAGTTTCTTTTCGATTTCGTCGTTTTTCATTATTTAAAAAATTGCGTATTAATTTCATATCCCAATAAAAATCAACTGTATGTTATTTCAAATTTAAAGAAAAACCGTGGCAACTCTGAAGCTGCCACAGTTATTTATTCATTAGTTCCCGTTTTTCAAACCGTCTTTCACCCGGTAAACCTGGTTTACATCGGACACATAGATAATCCCATCGCCCGGGTTCAGGGTCTTGCCCTGTTCCGAGATAATATGAACCACCTTGTCCACATCGTTTTTGCCTACAACAAGTTCCAGTTTGGCCACTTCGCTGTCGGTAATGGAAAATTTTTGAGATACAAATGCATCCTCATCCTGTAATTTCCCGGTTCCTTCTGCCGATGAAATACTCATGTTTTCAAACCCGGCATCTTTTAAATGGTGAACAATGTCGTTCACTTTATTTGGCCTTACAAATGCTTTTATTTCTTTCATTGTTTTAATTTTTAATGTTCGTGTTCGGTTTCTTCCTTTTTCATATCGGCCAATAAATAGTAAGCCGCGTTCATTACAACGTGCGTGTTCTCGGGCAAGGGATTAATCAGTTGAATTTCGGTATATCCATCATCTTTGAGCCCCGGCATGACCTCGACCATCCTGAAAGCCATCTTTTCTTCTTTTGCATCATCATCGTCTGCATCTCCATGCTCATGCCCCTCATGGTTTTCTTCTTCGGCATGTTCTTCAAGAGCCTGATTGTCCAGTATAAAAATGTATGATTTTGTCCCCTCCGTAACAATAGCATCATTGGGCAGAGCACGGGTATATTTTTCATCGGTACGCAAATGGCCAGAAATATACATTCCCGGGATAAGCCCCGAAACTTTTTCATTAATTTTTGCATGGATATGAACTGCCCTCGAATTGGCCTCAAACTCTTTTCCAATTGCAAAAACGGTTGCTGTTAACTCTTCTCCCGGACGGTTTGAAACTGTAAAAAGTACTTTCTGGCCTTCTTTTACCAAATGCACATCTTTTTCATAAACCATAAAATCGGCATGAATTGCGGTGTTGTCAGTTATTTCAAGCAGAATGTCTTTTGCATCAACATAAGAGCCTACTTTTATATTAACTTCATTTACAAAACCATTTATTGGTGAATTAATGTTTATGGTATTTGAAATATTGCCCTGCATAATTTTATCGGGCGAAAGATTCAGCAATTGCAGGCGTGATTTTAATCCTTCGTATTTTGCTTTTGCCGTATTGTATTCCGCTTTTGCCTGTTGGAAGTCCCTGCCTGCACCAACATTGTTTTCAAACAATTCTTTTTGGCGTTCAAATTCCTGTTCCAGAAATTCAAGCCTGTTGGCAACTTCGGCAAAACTTTCCTGTAAGGCAATGTAATCCGGATGTTCAAGTACTGCCAATAATTGACCCTTGCTTACCCGGTCGCCATGGAATACTTTTATCTCTTTTACATTCCCGCCAATAACGGCTGTAATATCGGCGCTGTTTGCAGGAGGTACTTCGAGTTGCCCGTTTGACTTTACTACCGTGGTTAGGTTGCGCATTTGAAAAGACCCCAATTTTAATTTCAGGGCTTCCCGTTGGTTTTTATTTAATATCACAATGCCTTCGGGGCTATGTTCTTCGTGTTCTTCGCCTTCTCCGGCTGTTTTGTTTTTTGTGTTGCACGATATTAATGTGGCGATTGCCATCAATGCTATAATTATTTTTGTATTCATCGTTACTATATTTTGTTGATTATTTACCTGTTATGAATTTTAATTGGGCAGACAATTCGAAGTATTCTGCCTGTTGCATTAAAAAGTCTTGTTTTGTCCGTATGGCTGCTTCAGTATTCTGAATAAATTGAACGTAGTCGATACTGCCAAGACGGTACGCCAGATTGGAAGCCTGAATTTGTTCGTCGGCCAAAGGCAATGCTTCTTTTTGATAATAGTCGATAACCTGTTGCAACATAAGGTAACGGCTAATTTGTTGATTGTACTCGGCTTTTATTTCCAGTTCCTTTTGCTCGTATTGCCGATTGGCAATTTGGAAGTCAATTTTTGAAGCTTTGGTTTTGCCCGATTGTGAAAAGAAAGCCAATGGTAAAGAGATACCTGCTTCCCAACCATAAAACCCGGAATTGCCGTCAACCGACTGCCATTTATAACCCAAGTCTAACTTTGGAAGGAAATTGGCCTTTTCAGCTTTCCACGCCGATTCTGCTACATCAATTCCGGTTGAATAGTAATCAAGTAAAGGGCTTGCACCCAAAGAATCAGTTCCTGAAACAAGTTCAAAAACATATTGTCCTAAATCCTGAGTATTCACATCAACAGCCCCCGGATATAGCAGGTATTGGTTAAGGATTTGCAAGCTTGCCAAATAGTTACTTTCGGCTTTCCTTAAATTCACCTGCAATTCTTTGTACTTAGCCGAAGCAGAAAGGTATTCAATCTTAGAAGTAGCTTGTGTTTTGTACCTCAATTCAGCGGCTTTTTGAAAATCGGCGTACAAGGTGTCGAGTTCTTTAAAAAGCTGCCATTGTTGTTTGGCATGTACAGCATTGTACCATGCGATACTAACATCACGAGCCAACGAATATTCGGTAAGTTCCTGACCGGATAAAGCTTGTTTTGTACGGCTGTTTGCAAGCTTGCTTTTAGCCGGTATGCCGAACAGGTCAATGTCTGTTTGTCCAATCCCGATTTTGTTTTGAATACCCGGTGCGTTGTTGCCTACTTCTTCTTTCCCGGTATAAATCGAAGTCGTTCCCAGTTCGTATGCCGTAGCTTTTAATGCTTCCTGTTTGTCAACTTCCAATTTGGCTGCCTTAATTGCCGGATAGTTTTCTTTTGCCCTTTCAATGGCTTGTGGCAATGTTAGGGAAGAATCTTGCGCATTGGCATTTCCTGAAATCCCCAAACCTGCAATCACAACAAGAACGGTAAACATCCCTAAAGCTGTTTTTGGCATTTTTATTTTTTTAACGCCACTTTCAACAAATTTATAGAGAATAGGTAGCACAATAAGCGTCAACAAGGTTGATGTCAACATTCCTCCAATCACCACAGTTGCCAAAGGCCGTTGTACTTCGGCACCTGCCGACATTGAAACTGCCATTGGCAAAAAGCCCAAAATATCGGTTGAAGCGGTCAATAAAATTGGCCGGATGCGCCTGATAGAGCCCTTTTTAATGATTTCGTCCAAGTGGAATTTGCCTTCGGCTTTGAGTTCGTTAAACCCGCTAATCAGCACCAATCCATTAAGGACTGCCACCCCAAAAAGTACTATAAATCCAACCCCTGCCGAAATGCTGAATGGCATATCCCGCAAATACAATGAAAATATTCCGCCCACTGCGGCGAAAGGTACTGCCACATAAATCATGAGGGTTTGTTTGAACGATTTCACGGCAAAAAATACCAGCATAAAAATTAACGCTAAAGCAAGCGGAACTACAAGGGACAAACGTTTTGATGCCCTTTCGAGATTTTCAAAAGCACCACCATACCTGATATAATAGCCCGTTGGCAGTTCAAGTTTTTCATCTAAAACAGATTGGATTTCTTCCACAAGCGATTTCACATCCCTGCCAGCAACATTAATTCCTACGTAGGTTCTACGGTTGGTATTGTCGCGGCTAATTTGCATCGGCCCCGGCTGGTAACTTATTTCTGCCACTTCTTTTAAGGGAATTTGATTACCATCGGGAAGATTAACAAATAAATTCCTGATATCGTCAATACTTGTGCGGTGTTCTTCGTCCAATCGCACAGCAAGGTCAAACATCCGCTCGCCTTCGTAAATGCTTCCGGCAACGCCACCACTAAAAGCGGATTCAACAATCGTATTGAGTTCATTAATTTTCAGGTTATACCTTCCAAGTTTGTTACGGTCGTAATGAACGGTTATCTGCGGCAATCCGCGTGTGGCTTCAGCTTTTACACCTGCCACGCCTTCAATTCCCGAAACCAGCCCGGCAATTTCTTCGGATTTGGCTGCCAGAATTTCTAAATCGTCGCCATAAAGTTTAACCGCAACATCTTCACGTATTCCGGTCAGCAATTCATTGAAACGCATTTCAATAGGCTGGGTAAATTCAAAATTTATACCCGGCAAAACACTTACTTTTTCCCTTACTTTTTCAATTAATTCGGCTTTCGATTCGGCTTGTGTCCACTGGTCTTTTGGTGTCAATATCACAAATATATCTGCAATGTCCAAAGGCATTGGGTCCATGGGTAAATCTGCCACACCAATCCTGCTTTGAATACTTTCTACTTCATCAGGAAAGTTTTCCAAGACAATTTGTTCCAGTCGGGTGGAAGTTTTTGTTACTTCGGTTAATGAAGTTCCCGGCTTTAAAAACGCCTGAAAAGCAAAATCGCCTTCATCGAGTTTTGGGATAAATTCGGCTCCCATTCTGGTAAACAGAAAACCACCGGAAACTAACAGCACAAATGCAATTGTGATTACAATCCAACTTCTTTTAAGCGACCATCCGATTACCGGGGTATAAATTTTTTCAAGCTTACCAATAATTTTATCGCCCCATGTTTTTTTATCTGTTTTTGGTGGTTGGAGGAATAAGGCTGTCATCATCGGAATGTACGTGAGGCACAAGATAACTACGCCCAAAACAGCAAAACCAAAGGTCATAGCCATCGGGATAAACATTTTGCCTTCGACACCTTGTAAGGCCAAAACGGGTATAAATACAATCAAAATAATCAGTTGTCCAAAAAATGCCGAGTTCATCATTTTGCTTGCCGAATTATAGGCAATTTCGTTTCGTTTCGCCTGGTCAAGTTTTGTTCCGATAAGGTTTTTACGATGAAGGTAAAATATCATGGCTTCAACAATAATTACTGCACCATCTACCAATATCCCGAAATCGAGTGCCCCCAAACTCATCAGGTTAGCCCACACCCCAAACAGGTTCATCATGATAAATGCAAATAGCAAGGCCAGCGGAATGGTTGATGCCACAATTAAACCGCCCCTTAAATTCCCGAGGAAGATAACCAGCACAAAAATAACAATCAGCGCACCCAACGACAGGTTTTCGGCAACGGTAGATGTGGTACTTTTAATGAGCTTACTGCGGTCAAGAAAAGGTTTAATTTCAACACCATCAGGCAGTGATTTTTGAATTAAAGCCATTCGCTCTTTTACATCCTTAATCACATCGTTTGAGTTTTCGCCTTTCAGCATCATCACGATTCCGCCAACGGCCTCTCCCTTTCCATCTTTGGTAAAAGCACCATAACGGACAAAACTTCCGAATTTCACTTCTGCCACATCCCTGATGAAAATGGGTTGCCCGTCAATGTTTGCGACCAAAGTGTTTTTAATATCATCCAACGAACGCATCAACCCTTCGCCACGGATAAAGTTGGCCTGAAAATTTTTCTCGATATATGCGCCGCCTGTGTTCTGATTGTTGTCGTCAAGTGCTTCAAAAATATCCGAAATGGCTAAACCCATACTTCTGAGTTTATCAGGATTAACAGCGACTTCGTATTGTTTACCCCTGCCCCCAAAAGAGTTTACTTCTACCACTCCGGGCAGCATAGCCATTTGTCGTTTTACAATCCATTCCTGCATGGTGCGCAGTTCCATGTCGTTATAAACGGTATCGTAACCGGGTTGTACTTCGAGCGTGTATTGATATATTTCGCCCAATCCGGTGCTGATTGGCGCCATAAATGGCTCCCCAAATCCTTGTGGGATTTTTTCTTTTACCTCGGCCAGGGCTTCACTGACCAACTGCCGTGGAAGGTAAGTTCCCGCACTTTCTTTGAAAACAATGGTCACCACGGAGAGTCCAAACCGGGATATACTGCGGATTTCAGTCACATCGGGAAGGTTTGCCACTGCCAATTCTACTTGATAGGTAACAAACTGTTCAATGTCTTCTGTCCCTAAATTGGGCGCGGTTGTTATAACCAAAACCTGATTGTTTGTAATGTCAGGTGTGGCGTCAAGTGGCACTTTCGTCATGGAATATATTCCGCCTATAATCAGGCCAATGGTCATCAGCCCGATAAGTGCCTTATTCTTTATTGAAAAGGATATTATACTGTTTATCATTTGATTTCTATAAATTTTTAATGTGAATACGATTAATTATAATGAGCTAAAATCCATGTGCTTGTTCATGGAAACCCCATTATATCATGGCAATGAAATGATACATGAGCTTAATGCTCAGCTGTAGAGAAAGAAGAAATGAATTATATTTTGGGCGGTTGCCAGATAGATGCAACAGGGCTTGAAAACGAAGATTCTTTCAATTTAACATCTAAAGTACTTTCTACTAAATTGGTAAAGGAAATACTAAAAAAAGATGGGAAAGAAAGGGTCTGGCAACAATGACAAAAACAAAACGGGGAACATAAATCAACATCACTTGTGTGATTTTGGCTTTGTTCCGCCAATTCCAAGGTAGCAGAATTTGTGCCAGCATGTACATCATTGCAAGGTATGGCTGTTAAAACCATTACATACACTGATAATATTACTGCTATATATTTCATTCGTCGATAATTGTTTATTTTAATGGTGACTCATGTAACTCGCACAATAGTCATTTTCCTTCGTGTTAACGATTTACTATGCTCGTTTCATCTGCAAATTCTTATTTCTAATAATTACAACTACAAAAATACTATATAGTTCGTGCAACCGAGTTGCAAACTTACTTTTTGCAATTTGAACAAATACCTTTGACAACAAAGTTTGCACTGGAAAATTCAAATCCATTGGGTAAGTCTGGCTGGGGAACAGGTAAATCTTTCATACAATACGTTTTTCCGCATTTGTTGCATAAAAAATGAACATGTAAATGTTCTGGTTCGCAAGTGCAAAAATCTTCGCAAAGTGCGTATCTTAAAGAACCAGAGCCATCTTCAATTGAATGAATGAGTTGATGTTCCTGAAAGGTTTTTAACGTTCTATATAACGTTGCTTTATCAGCTTTTTCAAATTTTTGTTCTAATTCAGGCAAACTAATAGCCGTTTTTTGTTCTGTCAGAACTTGCAAAACCAACTGTCGCATTGCGGTTGGTTTGATATTTTTCAAGTTGAGTTTGTTGTTTATTTCCTTTTTCATTTTACTAATTTCAATAATCTCGGTTTGTTCAAAGCTCAAATGTAACAATTAAGCACCGGTGCGTCGGCAGAATTGCAGCTCTTTTACAAGCCTTTGGTTTGGGCGTTGGCTTGTGGGGGCTTGGAAATGTGCTGCAATGTGGGTCGGGGTTCCCCTTCTTCTTTTTGCGGGGGGGGAGAAAAAAAACAAAATAAATTCCTCCAAGTTTGCACCGAACTTTTATAATTGCATGTCTTTTTCGCCTTGTTGCTAACGGTTACGCATATGGCCAGTGGCGGTTTGCGGGCTGCATACCTGTCCGCCAGC
>CAYMSG010000069.1:0-11786 GCA_964392955.1 uncultured Chitinophagaceae bacterium
ACTGAACTGATAAGTAATGCAAACAGCAACAATGATTTTTTCATGATTAACAGGTTTAATTACAAATCAAATATTTTGCCCGGGTTTAAAATATTGTTTGGATCAAATGCTCGTTTTATTTCACGCATCAGCTTCAGGTTGGCTTCCTTCATTACAATATCCATGTAACTCTTCTGAATCAAACCAACACCGTGTTCACCACTGATGGTTCCGCCAAGTTGATATACTAATTCAAACAATGCCCGTAAACATTTGTTCATGGCTGCATCGCCATAACTGTTGGGTGTTCCTTCTTTAAAAATCCGGATGTGCAGATTACCATCACCAGCATGACCGTAACAAACAACTTTAAAATCAAACTGCCTGCCCAATTCTTTTACGCCTTTTATCAACGCAGGCAATTCAGCTCTTGGTACTACGGTATCCTCTTCAATTGTGTACCCAACTAATTTCACCGCTTCTGCTACTCTCCGACGCAGTTTCCACAACTCTGCTTTTTGTTGTGCATCATCTGCAAAGTACAATTCACCAATATCATATTTCGTTAAGAGTTCGCTAATTGCTTCCATTTCTTTCATGAGCACATCTATATCATTTCCATCTACTTCAATGATCAGATGGGCAGCTGTATCATCAGTCACCGGCACTGCCGAACTATCCACCATTGTACTAACGATTTTCAATGCGTCGATCTCCACCAACTCCAATCCACTTGGTACAAATCCTGCACGAAAAATTTCACTCACCGCTTCACCTGCCTGTTCCAGATTCCGGAATGGTACCAGCATCAACAAATCGTACTTTGGCAATGGAATTAAACGCAACACTATTTTTGTAACTATACCCAGTGTTCCTTCGCTGCCAACAAGTAAATGTGTAAGATTATACCCGGTTGAATTTTTCAATACGTTTGCACCAGTCCAGATCACTTCTCCATTGGGTAACACCACTTCAAGATTCAACACATAATCACGCACCACACCGTACTTCACAGCTTTTGGTCCGCCACTGTTGGCCGAAATATTTCCACCAATAAAACAACTGCCCCTGCTGCTGGGATCAGGGGGATAAAACAAACCCACTTTCTTTACTTCTTCCATCAGCACTTCTGTAATTACGCCCGGCTCTGTTATAACCTGATGATTACGTTCGTCGATTTTTAAAATGGAATTCATTCGCTCGGTTGAAAGTAACACCCCTCCCTGATCGGCTAATGCAGCACCTGCCAAACCGGTACCCGCACCACGAGGTGTTACCGGGATCAATGCGGCATTGCACAACTTCATGATTTGACTGATCTCTTCCGTTGTGCTTGGCTTTACCACAACTTCGGGAGGGAAATGCAGATTTTCTGTTTCATCGTGTGCATACTTGCTGAGCGATTCTTCATCTGCAAAAACGTATTGCTCACCAACAATAGCCTTGAGTTGCTGAACAATGTCAAGGTCAACTTTTGCATATTTTTCAACAGAGATCATGTGCTGTAATTTGGGCGAAATTCGGAAAGGATGGGCAGGGCACAAAATCTAAGTAATGAATGAGTGTTTGTTTGCAGAATTTCAATAAAACAGATAGACAATATCAATACTCACTTCTTTAGCTTTCAAAGGATCGTAAATTAATTTCATTGGAGGGACACCATAAAACTCATTCAAGTCAGAATGAATTCTTATTATACCTTTTGTTTTGCTGCCATTAATCATGATTGTATCGTCACTATAACCCTCCATAAAAAATTCGTACTTGAAAATGTTAGCGGAGGAAGGAGGTTTTACTATTTTCTCAAACGCACCTGTATTGCTGTCAATATGAATTTTTAAACTACCCTGAGATGAGCACGCCGTTATCAAAATAAGAAATAGCAATACAAATGGAGTTGTACTCATACGCAATTCTTCATCTTAAAACCTCGGACACAAACTCTGTCTGCGCTGGTTCTTATCGCCAAATGCTTCGTGATAATAACCATTCTTGATCAGCGAAAACTCGTATGCACCATTGGTTCCATTAAAGCGGCTCAGGTTGCTGATGGTAGCATCGTATGTGAATGTAAAACGGATATCTTTCCACTCCAGTCCAATCATAGCAATGGCAGCATCGGACCAGCGATAGTAGGCTCCTCCAAACACAACTACACTTCCATCGCCCATGGCATTGTACGCAAGGTTCCCACCGAAAACAAATTCGTTTGCTCTTGCCTGTGAAGAGAAATAGGCATTGGGATTTACGATCCAATCATCATTCACTTTAAAACTGCCATTGAGGAAACCGATATAACGACGAGGTACTTCATTGGTTCCATTGGTAAAAAATGTTTCCTTCGGCTCATTGATGTGATGCACAGAAACACCAGCATTGAAATAGGTATTCTCAGTCGGGAAGTAAGCATAATTCAATCCCACCTGTAAATCAAAATACGAAGAGCTTGGATTGGTTAACAGTGCTTCACCATTGGGGGCACCTGCATCAAAGAATTTTCCGTTCCATTGATTATCGAATGTAAACTTGGTAACATCGATCCGCTTATTGGCATAGCCTGCATTAAAACCCGCACTCAGCAAACTGCTCAACCCGATCATTTGATGATATGCTACCGACGCATATATTTTGTTTGAACGCAGATTACCACGGCCTGCCACATCGTTCAGCAACAAAGCACCAACACCCACCCATCCATTCTCAATTTTATTGCGGAGTATCTGCACATCGCCCCACACACTGGCGGTTTTATATGGCACAGGGATTGAAGTCCACTGGCTGCGGAAATTACCTCCGATCCTGTAATCAGCTTCCGGAATAAAACCTGTGTTCGCCGGATTCGTTGTTAACGGCGAATTCATGAATTGAGAGAAATGCAGATCCTGTGCCGTTGCAGCAACCTGCAACAACAAAAAGAATGTGACAGCTCCAATAATTCGATTACACTTCATAGCTCATCGTTTAAGCGTTAAGTACTAGCTGATGGTTCTGGTTCTTTCAAACAGGATCATTCGGGCAGGATATACCGGAGGCAATGGTTATCGTATCAGCGTAACATCACCTTTCTTTCTGAATTTCTCTCCGGTAAAATATTCAACTTCCAGCGTCCATGCATACGCATCCATTGGTTGTGGTATTCCTTTGTAAGTGCCATCCCATCCAATATTTTGCGAACGGCTTTCGAACACCATCAACCCTTGTCTGTTAAACACACGCAAGGTCATTTTTGTTATACCAAATCCACGAACAAAAAACACATCATTCACACCATCACCATTGGGTGTAAAGGCCGATGGAAGGTCGTTCACCACATTGATAATCGATTCAACAGGAATACACACTGAATCTACACAACCGGCCTGGTTGGTTACAGTCTGGCAAACAGTATTGATTCCGGGTGATGTGTATTGATGAAGCGGATCACGTTGCGTTGATGTATTCCCATCGCCAAAATCCCAGAGCCACGATACTACATCTTCCGACGCTGTACTGGTAAACCTTGTGGGTGTATTTTCCTGCGAAGGATTTGGATTGTAGAAGAAACCTGCAGAAGGCGGACCCACGGCCTGGAAAGATCTTGTTGTGGAATCAACCAGGTTACAACTGTTGGGATTGTAGATATACTGTGTAATACTGTAAGGCCCTGCTGTGTTGTAAATAAATGCAGGAACAGGATCGGTAGATGTTTGCCCATCGCTGCTCACCCATAAATAGGTAAGGGCACCTCTTGATGTATCAACTACAGTAATGGTGTCGGGCACACACACGTTGCCCACACGAAAGCCTGCACGTATGTTATCAATTACCTGGAAGTTGATGATACTATCTGCATCGCCGAGGTTACAATAATTGGAGTCGATCAATACAAGGCGCACATTGTACGAACCAATACCGGGGAATGTATGAGAAATCGGTGGTGCAAAACCAGGCACGGTATCATTCGGGCTGCCATCGCCCCACACCCACATAAACGAACGTGGACCGAATGGTGTGGATGAGGTAAGAATATTACTTGTATTGGTAAACTGGAATGTAAGACTGTTACAATCCTGGCGTGCAAAGTTAAAATCAACATCTACTGAATCGGTTGTTACCCGTATGCGCATGATTGCAGAATCTTTTACGTTACAGGAGTTACTATCGATACCGATCACTTTTACATCAAAAAATCCAACCGAAGTATAGGTATGCGTAAACGGATTTACTGTTGTAGTATCATTGGGTGAACCATCACCCCAAATCCAGATGTATTGCTTTGCTTCACGTACGGTATCGGTAAACTGAATGGTGGCTGGCAAACAGAAATTCAACTGTCTTGCTCCCACTGCCCGCAGCGACACATCAATGCCCGATAAATCAAAATTGATCTTGACCATGCCCAGATTACAACCACCACCGTTGTTGGCCGGATTTGTGTTACCATATACACCTGCTGTAATGGGGAACGGTGCTGAGAGAGGGATGTTGCTGGAAACGTTTTTACAATTGGCACACATCGCCTGGTAAATAGTACCGCTTGCGTCGAACCGGCTGGTACCGCCATCAACATGCTCTAAACCTCCACCGCCACCTAACTGGCCAAAGAAACTTCCATATAATTGAGATGCTGCATTTTTTTGCAACACGAAAAAATAAAAATCACTGCCATCGGTATTTCGTTGGAATGCATCTGCAGTTACAGGCAGGCCTGTAGTACCAGAAGATGGATAACCTCCACCAAAATTGTTTGCGCCGCCTCCCCAACCGGATACATATACGTTTTCGCAGTTATCAACGAGGAATGCTACGGGGGATATGTTTGGATTCAAAGCACCGCTGGTACCAAATGTAGTTGAGTAAACATAGGCACTGAGATCGGGTCTTAGTTTTCCGATAAACTGCCTTGAATTGGCAACAGAATAAGTTGCGTTGATCACCGGCCAGTTACCAGTTGTGGTTCCCATTACATAAGGAAAACCCATTGCATCAAACTGCACACCGTACACCATATCAATATTTCCTGTTCCTAAATAGGTTGAACGAACCATTGATACTGAAGTTCCGTTATCCCGCACATGTGCAATATATCCATCTGCAAGTCCTCCATTGAAAGTTGGTTGCAACACTCCTGCGCCTGTTCCGGGAAAACCTGAACTGGCTGTACCGCCACCGATATAAATATTAGAAGGACTTGTTGGGTTGATCGCTAACACAAACCCGGCATCATTTGCTCCGCCACCTAAGTATGTGCTCCATATTAAAGCCGTAGCATTGGCATTAAATTTCAGCAGAACAGCATCTTGCTGACCACCGGAGGTTGCCTGGAACCCACCAACAATCGGAAAGTTGGTTGATTGAGTAGATGATGCTATTAAAATATTGCCTGCACCATCGAGTATTACTTCACTTCTTCCGTCATCTCCATAAAATCGCTGCAATGAATTGGCACCGCCTCTTGTATCAGTAATATTAACACCATCATTGCCGGCACCACCAATACGTGATGAACCAATGATGGCTGTACCGGTTGCGTTGATCTTTGTTACAAAAATATCATAGCCACCACCAGCACTGCCTGCAGGAACTAATGAACCAGGAAAAGTTGATCCTGAGTTTGTACGCCCTGCGATCACAAGATTGCCCGCAGCATCTGCCACCAAACTATGTGGCTGATCTAACTGGTTACCGCCAAGATAAGTTGCGTAGATGCGGGTGCGGCCATCGGGTGAAAGTTTGATAATAGCTATATCCGGAGGTGCCGCTCCATTACCTCCGCCTCCGCCACCACCTGTGCTTTGAATAGCACCAGGAGTTACAGGAAAACCAGTGGGTTGTGCAATGCCACCACCAAAGAAACTGCCATCTGCACCATAGGTTGCAGTAAAGCCCCAATTATCGGCCGTGCTGCGGCTGAACGATGAGAAGACCAACGATGGGTCGATCACCAACGTTGTTGCTTTATTATAAGCCTTAATATCAAAACTTACAGTATTGCCTGTGATCTTGTATTTATTGCCGATGGTTTCACGTTTGCCGTTTACAAATTGATAAGTATATGGCTTTAACTCACGGGCTTCCCCAACCGAAGTGGATACCACCAGCTCATTATTCCGGATCGATAATTTTTCTGCTCCTTCATACCGCATCTGGATCTTTGAAACATCGGCACCGGGGTATACGATCACATCGTATTTCAACTGATCGTCCTGCACATAGTAACGCACATCAATATTGGGATAAACATTTTTATAAGTGATGGCCTGGTACAGCCGCACATTGTTTGCCCATTTGGAAGGATCGTTGCCGATAAAATAATTTTCAATTCCATCGAGGGGTTTTTCCATCACTGGTTTGGAGTTGAAATTGCCGCCCAGAAATTTTACACGGAATGCATGTGCACGAATTTTTTCAGGTGGCACCACTCTTGCGTTGAATTTTGCAGTTGAATCAAATCCATGGCCATGATTAAATTCTGCCAGCCGCATATAATCTTCCGGATGATTCATCAGGATCGTGTAGCCATCTTTTGTTAAGAAGAAGGCACTGTTGCCCGCCTCCGTTTTAAAATGTACCTGCTGATCCCACTGGCCTTTGTTCTCTGCAAAGTAGAGTTGACCAAAACTTATGAGTGGCAGAGTCATCAGCAATGCTGGTACGATGAAGATTCGGAGTTGTTTCATGTAAATGTGTTCTATGCTACGGGACTTTGAATTTAGTCAATTAAAACGGAATTAACTACCGCTTATTATCACTACGCTACCTTACTCCACACGGTTTTACCCTTTTTTGACAACAGGTAGTTTTTTAACAGCAAATTTTCGGCCGAAGACAACTCAGGATCATCCTGCAGCAACTGATCGCTGATTATTTTTGCCTTCTCCAGCAATTCCTTATCCTCAACAATACTGGCCAGCTTAAAGTTCAGTAATCCACTCTGCCGGGTGCCTTCAATGTCACCGGGGCCGCGGAGTTCAAGATCTTTTTCTGCGATTAAAAAACCATCATTGGTAGCACACATGATCTTTAACCGTTCTCTGGCATCATTCGTTAATTTACTGCCTGTTAAAAGAATGCAAAAACTCTGCTCACTACCTCTTCCTACCCTTCCCCGAAGCTGATGCAGCTGTGATAAACCAAACCGTTCTGCACTTTCCATTACCATTACGCTTGCGTTGGGTACATCCACTCCTACTTCAATTACAGTGGTAGCTACCATGATCTGCGTATCATTTTTTTTGAACCGCATCATGTTGGTGTCTTTAACCTCTGGCTTCTGCTTGCCATGCACCATGCTGATGTAGAATTTCGGTTCCGGGAAAAAGGCTTTCACTTCTTCATAACCTTTCATCAGGTTTTCAAAATCCATCTTTGAACTTTCTTCAATCAGCGGATAAATAAAATATGCCTGTCGACCTTTTGCAATTTCCTGTTTCACAAAATCCATTACCGATGGCCTTGCTGATTCATAACGATGTACCGTTGTTATGGGTTTGCGGCCGGGCGGCAATTCATCCATTACACTGTAATCAAGATCGCCATAAGCCGTCATCGCCATGGTGCGTGGAATAGGTGTAGCCGTCATTACCAATACGTGGGGTGGCACAGCTCCTTTTGTTTGTAATTCGGCACGTTGTGCCACACCAAAACGATGTTGCTCATCCACAATTGCCAATCCCAGGTTTTTAAATTGCACCACTTGCTCAATCAATGCATGTGTACCTACGATCATCTGGATGTCGCCAGATTGCAATCCACTCAATATCTTCTCCCGTTCCGCTTTTTTTGTTGAACCTGTCAATAAGCGGATGTTCACATTCATTTCTTTCAATAGGTTGGAGATACTGTTATAGTGTTGCTGCGCCAATATTTCTGTGGGAGCCATCAAACAACTCTGGTAATTATTATCTGCTGCCAACAACATTGTTAACAATGCTACAATAGTTTTACCACTGCCTACATCGCCTTGTAACAATCGATTCATTTGATGGCCTCGTGCTGTATCCTGCCGTATTTCTTTCAACACCCGTTTTTGTGCACCGGTCAGTTGAAACGGAAGATGATCGCTGTAAAATGTATTGAACAAATCGCCCACTTTATCAAACACCACTCCTTTTGAAAAACGGTGTCGGTTGCTCTTGATCATCCCCATCCGCAATTGAGCAAAAAACAACTCTTCAAATTTCAAGCGTTGCAAAGCAGCTTCGTATTGAGCTGCATCGGCCGGGAAATGAATGAACCGATAGGCATCATGTCGAGATGGAAAATTCAATTGTGTAATGATTTTCTCCGGCAAATTCTCCGGCAAGTCTTTTGGATGCAGTTGCGGCAACAATACGGCAGTAAGCTTTGCGATGCTTCTTCCGTTTAACCCTCTTGCTTTTAATTTTTCGGTAGTGGGATAAATGGGTTCCAGCAACGATTTCCCTTCTGCATTTTCATGGGTGCGTACTTCCAGTTCGGGATGTACAATTTGTGGCTTGCCCTTGAAAAAACCCAACTTACCAAACACTAAAAACTCCTGGCCTATGGCTAATAATTTTTCAACCCAGTTAATTCCCTGGAACCAGGTTAGCTCCATAGTGCCGCTTGCATCACGTATATGCGCCACCAAACGTTTTCCTCTTTTTTCGCCAATAATTTCAAAATCAGTTAAGCGTCCCGCCACCTGCACATAATCCATACCCATATTCACTTGTGCAATGGGTGTAACTTTTGTTTTATCGATGTGCCGGTAAGGAAAATGTTCAAGCAGATCAGCAAACGTAAAAATGTTGAGCTCTTTTTTCAAGAGATCGGCACGTAAAGGTCCAACACCTTTCAGGTATTCTACCGGGCTGCTTAATATGGTGGAAGAAGAATGATTCAACGAAATAAAAACATGAAATTATTGAAGAAACGAGTAACAACCTTCAACGCTTTGCTTTTTCCCAGAGTACCGATTGTTTGCCGGATGCATAACGCAGCATACCCATCAGCATAGCTGCATGCATAAACACAATATAAAACGGAACGGTAAAAAGAAGAAACGACCGTTGTTGTTTTGCCATCCTCCATCCAGCCAATGCCGATACATAAAATAATACCTGCAGGAGCAGCAGTAATTTGCAGAGCATACTTCCTTCCTGGAAAGCGAGCACCATGTTTGTGAGAAGCAGAAAAATAAAAGCCGGTGCACAGGCCACCCAACGCAATACACGGTGACAAAAAAACTGAAACGCCAATACCGGATATCGAAATGGATTGAGTGCTGCTCGTAACAAAAACAATGATTGAATGCCACCTGCAGCAATGCGAACCTTCCGGTTCCATTCATCGTTCAACGACAGCGAAGCTGTTTCAGAACTGATAGCTTCAGGTACATAGGCCATTTTTTTATGTTGCAGGTTAATGGATACTGAGAGAAAAAAATCATCCGTAATTGTTTGCCCGGGTATTGTTACAAATAATTCTTTGCGGAAAGCAAACAACTCACCGGCAGCGCCAACTACTGTATAAAATTTTCTCTCCTGCTTTTTCAACCACGATTCATATTGCCAGTACAACCCTTCGCCTGCTGCAACGGCACCATCTGCCGATACTACTTTTTTTTCTCCAGCCACTGCCCCCACTTCCTGTTCTGCAAAAGGAAGTACCAATTGATTGATCGTTTGCGGCGATAAGATACTATTGGCATCGGTCAATACGATAATGTCATTTGTTGCATATGCAACGGCTTTGTTAACAGCGGCAGCTTTCCCTTTTCGTTCTGCTTCATGCAATACCAGCACATCCGGAAACGATGATGCGATACGTACGGTATCATCATCCGATCCATATGCTGCTACAATAAGCTGCAGTTTATCAGCCGGATAACCGAGTTGAAAACTGTTGCGAAGTTTAGCCTCTATTACTTTTTCTTCGTTATAAGCTGCAATAATGATGGTAACAGATGGTAATGTTACAGGAACAACTTTATTCGCCCCCCGTTTAAAAAATGAAAGCAGATACAACAGTACCGGATAACCGGCATATGTAAATAAGATCACTCCGGCACAACAGTAAAACAGAACAGCCCACATGCGTTAAAAATAGAAAGAATGATGCAATCAGCCGAATTAAGTAAAAACAACCAAAATATAAAAATACCTTCAAGTGGGTATAGAAACATTTCTTCATCCATCTTAATATTGCTGTTATAACAGGAATTATTAACTTCCTGCCCCGAATATGAAATCAATCCTGCTTTTTGTTTTTACTGTTATGCTTCTGCAGGCAACGGCACAGGAAAAGGATAAATATGCACTCATTGTTGCCATATCGAACTATGCGCCCAGTACCGGTTGGAACAAGCTCAATGCTGAAAACGATATTCCGCTGATCAAAGAGTCGTTGAAACGCCAGGGCTTTAAAGAAGAAAACATCCGCATTTTGCGTGATAAGGAAGGAACAAAAACCGGCATCATTAACGCCATGCAGCAACAGTTTCTTGGCAAAGCAAAACCGGGAGATATTTGTGTATTTCATTTCAGCGGTCATGGACAACAGGTAATGGATGATAATGGTGATGAAGCCGATGGGTACGATGAAGCATTGGTTACCTACGATTCGCCAATGGAATACGAACCCGGCGTTGAAAAACATTTACGGGATGATGTATTTGGAACCGAACTGGAAAAAATCAGAAAACACCTGGGCAACGATGGGAACCTCCTGGTAATTGTTGACGCCTGTCACAGCGGCACCAGCACACGATCAGGACTTGGAAATTACCGTGGCACTACCACCAAATATGCACCCAAGGGTTATAAACCAACTGCAAATACAAAAATTGTAAACGAAGGATTATTCAGTTTGGGTGAATCAAAGCCCGGGCTTGCTCCGATGAGCGCTTTTTTTGCATCCGCAGCATCGGAACTCAACCAGGAATGTGGCGATGAACATTGCGGCAGTCTTTCACTTGCGTTTTCAAAAGCATTGGCCAAAGCCGATAGCAAAACAAGCTATCGTGGATTGTTTGACAATATACGCCTGGAGATGAGTAAACTGGTACCTGGCCAAACACCCAATGCAGAAGGTGATCTTGACAAAGAAATTTTCGGGGGTAAAGCATTGGGCAAACCCAATTACTATATAGCTGACCAGATTATAGATAAAAAGAAAGTAACTATTACCTGCGGAAAAATTTATAGTGTGTTTGCAGGAACAACCGTAGCAGTATATCCATCCAACACCTACAATAAAGCAACCGTAAAACCAATTGCAAAAGGAACCATTGTTACCGCAGGTGATTACATCAGCCAGGTTGAATTAGATACCGAACTGAATGAAGATGTATTAAAAACAGCATGGATATTTTTAGAAGAAGTAAGCTTTGGTGATTTGGTAGTACCGGTTACGGTGAAAGCAACAGATGCAGCATTGTTTACAACCCTCAAAGAAATCGTCAGCAGTAACAAACAGGCAAAATTAACCGATGCCCAAGGCGATGTTTTTATTGAACAAGGAGCAGATGGCTTCAGTGCCGATTCGATTTACATTTCAACTTCCGGCGATTACAGGTTAGGTGTTTGCAGCAAATCACTTGCACCCGATCAGCTATCTTCTTTTATCGGTTCAAAAATTGCTGGATTTGGTCGTGCCGCTTATCTTCGTAACCTGAACATGAAGAACGAAGAACTCAATGTCGTGTTTGAATTTGTACCCATTGATTACAAGCGTGCCGAAGGAAATAAAAATGCGATGATCACTGATCTGCCTGAAAAATCGATCAAAGATACATCGGGAAACATCATCTGTCAGCACAACGATCGGTATAATCTCCGTGTAATCAATAATGGACAGGAACGCCT
>CAYMSG010000070.1:0-11783 GCA_964392955.1 uncultured Chitinophagaceae bacterium
AACAAGGATCAATGTTTTACCAGAAACAATAAAGCCAACCCGATAATCGCCAAGTCTGATTCGGTAATGTATATCGGAACCTTTCAGTTGTTTGAGGTTTCGTATTTCAGTTAATGATTCTGCTGTAATAATTTCACGAATAAGCAAAGCCACTTTTTGGTCAAGTGGCTTGCTTTTTATTTTACGAAGATCTTTTTCAAATGTTGTATCAATCCTGATATTCATTTGCGTTCAAGTTTCTTCAGAAATCCATTTGTATCAACGTATTTTTTAGTATGCCCTTTCGTAATGGCATTGATGAGTGCAAGGTCTTCTTTCTCCGCTTTTGAAAGCGTGGTTACACGTTCAATACCTTTCATCTCCTTTAACAGCTTCTTCAACAATGCAGACGTGGCTTTGCTTTTTGAAGTAACAACGATTGTGTCCATAATTCAAATTTAAACATTTCTGCTTACCTCTTATTCACAAATGTTTTCTTCTGCACACCCACACCGGGACTGGTTACACTTTTCCAGTTCGCAGGTAAAACAGTTTTCAACTGCGTGATTCCTGTTGCTGTAATTTCCAAACCGCCAAAACCCATCAACACGCTTTGTAAAATACCACCGGCGCCTGTTGCAAAGTAGGGGTTGGTGCCGCCTTTTGTTTCGGCAATGACACGGAACGGCGGATTGAGATTGGGGATGTACGCATCTTTAAACCAATGATAGGCTTTACCTGCATCACCAAGACGGGCATACAATGTAGTGAACACAGCCTGCGTCATCGCCGGTGTTCCTTCATCGGGCACACGTTGTTCATAGTATTCCAAATCTTTTCGAATTGAAATTGCATCCTTCACTTCTTTCAACGGATAAGCTAACAAGTTTACATCTGCCTGTTTAATGCCTTCACCATTGTAGGTTGCGTGTTCACGTGTAACTCCATCCGCAAATTTCAATACCGGGATGTTGTTGGCGACATTCATCCAATCTGCATTGGGAACAACTCCGAGCAACTTTGCCGCTTCTGTTGCAAACTGTAAGTTGGCTTTTGCAGCTGCATTGGTAAACGCATTGTTATCTACATTCTCGGCCCACTCATCGGCAGCCACTACATTTTTAATATCGTATTTGCCCGGACCATTGCGTTCCACTCTGCTGGCCCAGAAATCAGCTGTTGCACTAAGAATCGGATAGCCTTTTTCTTTCAGCCACACTTTATCCTGCGTTACACAATAATAATTCCATGCTGCTATTGCAACACAGGCAGTGATGTGATGTTCGAACGGACCACTCAATGCCCACACGGGTGTTTCTTCCACACCTGTTTCAGCGCTTTCCCAGGGAAACATCGCTCCTTTAAATCCTTTGCTGAATGCATTTCGTTTCGCTGCTTCCAAGCGCTGATAACGATACTCCACCATACTCTTTGCCAACTCTGGTTTCAATACCAACAATGCAGGATACATCCATAACTCGGTATCCCA
Source organism: uncultured Chitinophagaceae bacterium (assembly GCA_964392955.1). Classification (GTDB taxonomy): domain Bacteria; phylum Bacteroidota; class Bacteroidia; order Chitinophagales; family Chitinophagaceae; genus Lacibacter. The sequence goes on from CAYMSG010000070.1 coordinate 1,469, forward strand.
AAACACATGACCATTGTAACCCAACCCACTCAATCCCATTGGCGATGGAGACAACGCTGTGCCTTCTCTTGTAAACGAATACAAATGATAGAGCATGCTGTTGATGTCCTGTTGATCCTGTATCGCTTCTTCGTTTGTTCCCTCGATGGTAATACGACTGCTCCACAACTCATCCCATGCTTTGTGATGAAACTGCAGTAACCGTTCTCTTCCTTCCAGCTTTGCATAAATGGTTAAACGTTCTGCTTCATTCAACGGATCGTCGTGATGAGCAGAGGTAATGGATGATCCGGCAATGGAATAACGATAGGTTTCACCTGCTTTCAGTTGCTTGCTGAATTTGACCAGGTGCATATTGTTATCCCACATTTCATGAATCACTCTTGGTTCACTGCCGTGATGTTCTGAAAATAAAAATGTATTGCTGGCACACATCAACAATTTACCCGTAGGACTTTTTGCAGAAGATGTGAGTAAGCTCATGGTTACATGTGGCCGATCAATTTCATTGTAATAATTCTGTACATCCTTTAATGCATCCGGCGCTTCCATTACACTGGCACCGGTGATACTGATATTTTTTTTGGGTGTAATGGTAATATCCATCAACACTGTAAACGGCAAATGACGCAATGAATAATATGTGTACGATACAGTTGCTTTATCGGCATAATCAAATGTGGTGGTAAAGCTGGCATGTTGCATGTCCAGTTCCTGTTTCATATTGGAAACCGACTTTGCATCAATTCGTCTGCCATCAATTTCAAGGTAACTGTTGAGTAAATTGAAACTCTTTAAAAAATTACTTACACGTCCACGACCGTACAGATCATACGCACCTGCCAATACCACTTCTTTTACTTTGAAAGGCTCGGGTGATGATACTACACCGATCATTCCGTTGGCAACGGTAATTCCGTAATAATTGGAAGGATCGAAACTGGTAGCTGTTATCTTCCAGGGATCGATGGTTTGTGCAGAAGCAGAAAACAGGCTTATAAAAAAACATAAGATGAAAAGCTGTCGCATAGCAATCGTATTTGAAAAAGAAAGATAACCACTAATCATGAATCTGTTCAGCACTCGTATTGAAAACAGAAGTTGCAAACGATTGCAATGGAAAAAATGAAATCCCGATACGTAAAACCATTAATTTGCATTGCTGCAACAGCTTACTTACCATGAAACGATTGCTTCTTTTTCTTTTGCTGCTTATTACTGCGTCGATTGTTTTTGTGTATTTACTGATCCCCGCAAAACAATCGTTTTCTGTTACGGAATTGGTGCCCTGCACAGCAACCGGTGCAGTACGTACTCTGGCAATAAATAAAGGATGGCCCGGTGAGCAAAATAGTGACAGCAGTTACCTGTTTCAACATATCAGCTATATAACAAAAAACCTGCAACTGAATTCCTTTGCGCTTCAGTTGAACAATGAATCAATTACTGCGAATGCAACTTTGCTGGTAGAAGAAGTACATGCCGATACAGCCCGGTTCAGCATCAACGCTGTTGCTGTTCTGCCTGCCAACCCGGTTAATCGAGTGCTTGCTTATTTTCAATTGAAGAAATTGAAAGCAAATGCTACTGCTTTACTTACTGAAATGAAAACATCATTTGCTGATGAAAAACTCATCTACGGTATGTTGATCGAACGAACCAACGTAAAAGATTCAACCATGATCTCTTACCGTAAAACTTTCAGCAAAGAACCAACAGTAACAGATGTGTATGACATGATTGATGCGGTGCGTACTTATATTCAAACCAACAAAGGCGAAGAACAGAATGCACCCATGCTGCATGTGTACAAAGAAGCTGAGAACAGTTACCTTGCAATGGTTGCCATTCCCACAAAAACAGATGTAACTCCCAACGAAACATTTTTACTGAAACGGATGCTGGCCGGCGGTTTTATTCTTACAACCGATGTAACGGGTGGAACAAAAACAGTAGATCATGCATTTGCAGTAATGAAACAATATGTAACCGATCACCGGAAATCAACACCAGCTATTCCTTTTCAGCTTTTACTCACAGACAGGCGAAATGAACCTGACACATTGAAGTGGAAGACAAAACTCTACTATCCTATTTTTTACTGAGCTGGTTTCTTCAATGAAATAAGAGATGCTGATGCATTATTTCTTGCTAACAGGAATACCTGTTTACCAGCTATACGAACAGGTTTGATACTACGCACCTGTTTCATATCGGTTGCCGGTTGAAGGTTTGCAAACCGGAAATTTGCATGTCCGGTATTGATGAGTACAGAACCAAAGTCGCCATCGTTACGGCCAAGCTGCACGTGATTGTCGTAATAATTTCCGCCCAGCAAAAGATCGGGCAACCCATTCCCGTCAATATCAGTAACGGCCGCAGTACGCCAGGTATGCAATTGTGTTTGCCATGGAAGTTGTACTGCTGAAAATTGCATGTTACCATCATTGATGAACAGGTAATGCGAAAAATCGGTAACAGTAAGTTGATCAGCATTCGTAAGCTGATCTTTTCCGAACAGATCGGCAAGATCTGCTTTCGCAAAATCAGCAGCCAGCAGAAATTTCTTTTTTAAGCCGGGCAATTGCTTTTCCAGATCCATTTTATTCGCAAAAGGAATTTCTTTTTTACCCAGATAGTAGGTAAGCAGTTGCTCATTGCGGCCATTACCATCAAAATCTGCATGATACAATCGAACCGGTTGCTGTACTGTTGGCTTCAGCTTGGTATTGTATCCATAGTTTAATGCCAGCAGATCAAAATCACCATCGCCATCTGCATCAAACGGAATCACGGCATTCCACCATCCTTTTTGTGCAGCTATATTGTTTTGCTGTAACTGATCATTCTTCCATACAAACACATCAATACCTCCCCATTCATAACTCAGTACCAGATCAGATCGCTGGTCAGCATTCATATCCACCCATGCTGCCGATGTAACCATGCCCGGGTTGAGTAATGCAGGACAATACGTTTTGGTAACATCACGAAACGTTCCTGTACCATCGTTCAACAATAAGTATGAACGGGGTATGGCACCATAATTCCAGGGAACTGCTCTTCCACCAATAAACAGATCCATTGCACCATCTCCATTCAAATCAAATGGCTTTACCACACTTTGTGTAATGTTGATGTTTGCAAACGCATCCTGCTTACGTGTTAAATTTCCTTTGCCATCGTTCAGGTAGAGGAGAGGAAGCAGGTGCACATCATCTCCATAATATTCATTGCCACCTGTTGCAATCAAAAGGTCGGGGAAGCGATCGTTGTTTACATCGGTCCACACGGCATCTACATGTTCCCACATACTGTCTTGTACTATTGCTGTTTGTTTTTTTTCAGTAAATGTTCCGTCGGAATTTTGCAGCCAAACGGTTGGGTGGTATGTTTTGGATGATCCAATGAACACATCTTCCAGTCCGTCACCATTGATATCTGCTACCGCAAGTGCCGGCCCTTCGGTTGAAATCATATGCGGCAGCAAAGGCTCACGGTCAAATTCATTAAACCTGTTTTCAATATGCGTAGCTGCTAATCTGCTTTGTATTGTAATGTCTTCAAACGAAATGTTGTTGTTCGTTTGCTGAAAACGTGTGTAATCAAAAACAGGTAACCCTCTTTTGTAAGAAACCCGGTTGATCGTATCGGCTGTTAATGTGATGTGCTGATAGGTTCTGTCGGGCCAGATGAGCAATACAGAATCAATTGTTGTATTGGCAAGACCAATATGCAACGGCAGCATCATACTCGATAAAAAACCATGCACCGGGTATTGCTCGTAACTGCGCAGCTCTTTACCAACATAAAGCAACAATTTCGCACCAATGGCATTTCTGTTTGAGCTGTCGCCTGTGAGTAGTACAGAAGCAAAGGATTTCGCAAGTGTGTTGTTTGTTTTATTTTCATACACAACTGCCGCATCGTTGATGTTGTTAACCACAAGATCCAGGTCGCCATCATTATCCAGATCAGCATACACGGTACCGTTCGAAAACGTAATGGGGTTATCTGTAATACTATCGGTAAAATCTGTAAATGATAGATTACCGTTGTTTCTGAAAAAGCGGTTCGGCAGTTTTATTTCAGGAAACTGATCAACCAAGTTTAGCTCGTTGGCGGCAAGTGTATTGCTGCGGAGTTTCTGTTGCAGCTCATCGTTGGTTACAAAGTTTACATAGTCGATATCATTCATCCGTTTGGGGATACCATTCGATACAAACAGATCTTTCAACCCATCGTTATCAAAATCAAACCAAAGTGGCGCCCAGCTCCAATCGGTTGCAAACACGTTTGCATACTGACCTGCTTCTGTAAATTTTCCATTGCCCTTGTTCCATTGCAAATTATTTCGTGCATACTGGTAATGATAGCCATACGCCAGTTTCTGCTGAAAGATCACATAATCATCTTCTGCCAATGAACGTTTCAACATATACGGATCATCAGGCAGCATATCAGCCGAAATAATATCTGCAAAACCATCATTGGTAATATCGGCTGCATCCACACCCATGCTGAACTGACTGGTATGCATCAATTGTTTTTCAGTTTCATCGATAAAAGTTCCGTTTTGCTGATTGATGTAGAGATAATCGTTTTCATGAAAATCATTTCCCACATACAGATCGGGCCACCCATCATTATTGATATCACTCACCACTACACCCAACCCATAACCGATGCGGCTGCTGTTGATACCGGTTTGTTTTGTTACATCTGTAAAATACGTTTGCGGATTGCTGCTGTTTGTAATCACACGGTCGTTTCTGTAAAAACGATGACCGGCTGATGAATCATAGGTGTTGAGAAAATTTGCACGTGGGGCATAATTGCCATCGTGATTTACGGAATGGTTGAGCAGGAAGAGATCCAAATCGCCATCCATGTCATAATCAAAAAATGCAGCCTGTGTACTGAAGCCGGAAAAATCCAGACCATAAGCAGCAGCTTCATCTGCATACAACGGAATACCTTCTTTACTGATGCCCTTGCAAACGAGCAATTGATTTTTGCCTTTTAACAGTTTGTATTGCCCTACACGACAGATATACAGATCAAGCAATCCGTCATTGTTGATATCAACTACTGACACCCCTGTGTTCCATCCGCCATCCTGCGGAATTCGGGCATCTGTTGTTACATCTTTAAATTTCAGGCCGCCCTGGTTCATGTATAATTTATTATTCTCCTGGTTGGCAGCAAAAAACAGATCGATCAAACCATCGTTATTAAAATCACCGGCAGCCACTCCTGCACCATTGTAATAATACATATAAGTGAAAAGATTGAAATCAGGTGTGGGCGTAAGCCGGTTGCTGAAATCAATACCTGTTTGTTTGGCTGATAAAACCTGAAACGGAGATTGTTCATTTCGTTTGTTACAGGAGAATAACAAAAGAGCAAACACCAGCAGAAAAGTGCAACTGTTTCTCATGCAACTATGGTTCTTGTTTAGCCGATTGAAGTTGATAGAGAACAGGTGTTTCATCGTTCCGTAAAAAGAGCAGATGTGTTTTGTTCTTTACCTGTATTTGCTGGATGTCACGCACCTGTCCATTCACCATCACACCACTTGCAAAAGATGACATGTATGTAAATCCTCCCTTTTGATCGTTAAGAAGCACATGACCAGCTGATGCATCGATTCTGCAGAATTGTGGCAACAGATCATAAAAATTTCCGCCGCAAATAATATCCGGAAATCCATCAGCATTTATATCTGCAACTGTAAATGCATTCACGGATGAAAGCTGCACCTGGTAGGGAAGTGGCTGCAATGTAAACTGTCCCTTTCCGTTGTTGTATGCAATGCAGGAAGAAACATTGTTTACCATGCGTGGCTGTATTGCAGTTGTTCCCAATAGCTGTTGGGCTGTTTTAGTAGCATACTCGTGATGCTTCAAATTCATTTTTTTGAGTGCAGGCACCTGGTCAGTTGCTTCCCTTTTTGTAAACACCGGCATATCTTTTCCATTCTGCGTGTAGCTCATGAGTTTGTCATTGATGCCGTTGTTATCGATATCGGCTACCCATAATTTCACCGGTTGTTGCAATGTGGGGCGCAGGTAAAAGTTTTCGCCAATATTACCCAGCAGCAGATCAAGATCGCCGTCATTATCAACATCAACCAAAGAAAGTGTTTGCCAAAAACCATCTGCACCTGTAAGGCCCGTTTCAAGCGGCTGCATTTGTGTTCCGTTAAATGAAAACAGTTGCGGCTGCATCCATTCGCCAGTAACCATCAACTCTTGTTTCCCATCTGCATTCAGATCGGCTGTTACTGCTGCTGTGATCATTCCCAGTTGACGAAACTGCGGAGCCACACTCGCTGTAACATCTGTGAAATTTCCGTTGCCATCATTTTGCAATAAGAGAGAAGCAGGTAACTCACCATAATTCTGCGGCACACTCCGGCTGCCGATAAATAAATCGTTCCATCCATCACCATTGAAATCAAATGCTACAGCAGCGCCACAGTTTGTATCGGTTGCAGGAAGCGCACCACGCTTTAATGTAAAATTTCCGCTGCCATCGTTGATGAACAACTGGTTGAGATAATTACCCGGTGTTGCAGGGGCATGATTACCACCTCCGCCCACAAACAAATCCTGATCACCATCCTTATCGCAGTCAAAAAAGAATGCTACTGTTACATCGTTGAATGAAAATGTAGCGAAATCTGCTACGTCTTTTCTTATAAATCCACTTGCTGTTTGCAGATATAATTGACCCGCCTGTCCTCTGGCACCGCCAATGTAAACATCTTCCAGACCGTCTGCATTTACATCGGCCACCGCTGCCTTTGGCCCAAGCCTTGACAACATGAACGGTACGTTTCGCTCTGCATAAAAATCCACATAATCATCTTCGCTGTGTTTTTCAAAATCTGTGTTCACCACTGTAAACAACACATTCTTTTTTTGCAATGCAGGCGCAGGCTTTGCAGATCGCTGCGATGAACTATAGTTGATTGTATGCAGTTGATTGATGGCAGGCTTCACTAACGTTGTACTGCTTTGATCGGGCCAGGTGATGGTTACTGAATCGGGTTGTGCATTGCCCAGACCAATGATCTGTTTATAATCAACCGATGATTGAAAACCTCTGGCAGGCATTACTTCCCGTAACAAAACAGAATCGTGGCTGTACACACGAATCACGCTGCCAATGGCAAATGTATTGTTTGCCGGATGTTGCAGCTGAACAGCAATATAATGATGACTGTTCTGCTCCCGGCTGTTGTTTTTATAAATGAGTGCAGGTTGGTTTACATTATTTACGATCAATTCAAGATCACCGTCATTATCCAGATCAGCATACACCGCACCGTTTGAAAACGTTGGTTCATCCAAACCCCATTCGGTTGCAGCATTTGAAAACTTCAGTCTGCCTTTGTTATGAAAGGCACTGTTGGCAATCGGGTTCGATGGCATTTTGTTGGTAATGTTTCCCACATCTTCTTTCTTTCCGGTAATCGCCATTTGCTGAATTACATCGTTGGCAAAAAAGTCGATAAAATCCTGATCGGTTACATCACGGTAAATACCATTGCAAACATAAATATCAGCAAGACCATCATTATCTGCATCAAACATCAGTGCGCCCCAACTCCAGTCGCTGGCAGCCACGCCGCTGTAAAAGCCCGTTTCATGAAATTGCCCATTGCCATTGTTTACCTGCAATGCATTTTGTGTATATTGATGAAAGAAGCCATTGTTTTTCCGCAAACGATATACATCATAACTATCGAACGAAGTAGTGGTTTTTAACCGATACTCGTCAGCCGGTAACATATCGGTTGTGAAAATATCGGGATGGCCATCGTTATTGATATCTTGAATATCAGCACCCATAGACGAGAGACTGATGTGTTGTGTTCTCGTTTCCAGTTCGTCTTTGAACGTTCCGTTTTTCTGGTTGATGTACAAATAATCCCGTTCAAAAAAGTCGTTCGACACATACACATCGGGATAACCATCTGCATTTATATCTGCAACAGTAACACCAAGTCCGAGGCTAATGAGGCCACCGTGCAGACCTGCCTGTTTTGTTACTTCTGTAAACCGGCCATTGTCATTTCGATACAAATGATCGCCACCAAATTTTAAAAAATCTGCGATCTGTAAATTTTGCATGGACGAATCACGCACATTTGCTGTTTCTAATGCATTCACAGGAATGGGACTGTTGTTGATGATAATGCAATCAAGATCGCCATCCAGATCATAATCAAAAAAAGAAGCGTGGGTGGTATAACCGTTATCAGCTAAGCCATAACCAGCTGCTTTTTCTGTGAACGTAAGATCATGGTTGTTGATGAAGAGCTGATTCTTTCGCAATTCCGGTTCAAACAGGTTGCCCGCATTGCATACATAAATATCGAGCCAGCCATCGTTATTGATATCAACCAACACTACACCGGTGCTCCATTGTTTCTTTTGGGAGAACCCGGCCTTATCCGATACATTTTCAAACTGAAGGTTGCCTTTGTTGATGTAGAGTTGATTGCTTCCCTGGTTGGATGTAAAAAAGAGATCAGTGAGGCCATCGTTGTTGAGATCACCTGCTGCCACGCCACCGCCGTTATAAAAGTTGCGGTATTTGAACACATTAAAATCTGGTGTTTCAGTAAGACTGTTGCTGAAATCAATACCGGTTTTATCCAGTAATGTAAACAGGGTTTGTTTCTTTTCTGTTTTGCACGAAAACAGGAACAGCAACAATAGTACAGCAAGGCAAAAACGTATCATCATCTGTATTTGCAAGTTAACCGAAATGCGAATGAAATAAAAAACTTGTGTTAGAAATTCAACAAACAATGTGTTTGTAGAAATGAAAAAAAGAGGCCGCTAAAAATAGCGACCTCGTTCCCTATTGACTATGATAAAAACTAATAACCGAAATTCTGTTTGAGGTTGGGGTTAGAAGACAATGCGATGTTTGGAATCGGGAATACCACTTTGTATCCAGCTGATTCATTTGGACGCTCCTGTACTGGTTTTGTAAATGTACCAAAGCGTACCATATCATTTCTTCTCCAGCCTTCGAGATATAGTTCACGACCACGCTCAGCTAACAGTGTAGTAAGATCAACAGATGTTAATGCTGATGCATTTCGCTTGCTTCTGATATCGTTCACAATAGCTAAAGGCGTTTCGGGAGAAGTACCACCTCTTAAAACTGCTTCCGCTTTCATTAAACGAACATCAGATACACGTAAAAACACAAAGTCATTAGTACTACCCCAGCCACCATCATTGATCGTTGATGGATTGAGCGGAAACTTATTTGTGCGGATACCGCTTGCTTCGCCGTTGAAGAAGATACTTACGTTGCGTGTAAACACCAATGGATTGTTACTTCTGTCTTTCAGATCAACCAGTGGATTACCGATCCGCTGTCCCTGAGGACCACGTACCTGGCCTACATTGAAACCAGCTTTTGTACCAACCTGATCAGTAAAACCGGGAAGCGTTGTGCTCTTACGAACATCTGCATCTTCAAAACTGTCGTAGAAATCAGAGAGTGTTGTAAATCCATTCCAACCGGATGGTGCCTGGTTGTAGTGACCTCCCATACAGGTTGCCCATACTACGTTAATACCATCACTGTTTCTTCTAACAAAAATATTTTCAGAAGAAGAAGAGTTGTTTGTCCATACAAAGTTGTCCCAGTAGTTAGTTTCAACACTCAGGTTTGCGTTTGCTGTAACATTATTAGCGTACTCAATCACTTTGTTCATATCAGCGGCAGCAAATGTAAACGGACCATCAGGCGTTTCTGGATTTGCTTTGTAAACTGCTTTGTTGAGATACAATTTAGCTAACAAAGCCCATGCTGCTTCTTTTGTAGCAAGATGCCTGTTAGTTCCGTTGTAAGAAGGTAATCCTGCAACAGCCGATTCCAATTCAAGAATGATTGTATCGATTGCCTGCGCCCTTAACACAACATTTGGAATACTGCTTGCAGGAGCGGTAGCAGGTCTTGTTTGCATTTGACCAAATGCATCAATCATTAAAAAACGGAAGTATGAGCGAAGGAATTTACCTTCAGCCTGTGCCTGACCGGTTAATAATTCTGCTGCCAATGTTGTTTGGAACAATGCACCGTTTAAACCATTCCACACGTTGTTGATCTGGTTGTGATCACCGGCCCATGTATGCAAGTGCAAACGACGCCAAGTACCAAAATCGTCCCAGTCCGTACCACGTGTTGGACCTAACAGTTCATCGGTTGTATGTTCATTTAATGCATTCCAGTTTTCCTGGCTGATTAATTGGTTCAATGAACCATATACAGACGAGATGGT